>JALYYH010000110.1 GCA_030946665.1 Gemmatimonadota bacterium | reverse complement strand
CCGAAGGTCGGATGGGATACGAGCAGTATGCCGCGGCCGGGCTGGCGCTATGGGGGCATCGCGCGGAGAAGGCGCTTGATGCGCGACTGAACGCGCAGCCCGTGAACGTGCTTGGCGTGACGATCGTCGCCGACAAGCGCGGCGACGAAAGAATCACGAGCGAGCCCTATATCATGATGGGAATGGAGACGGGCTGGTATTCGCCCGAGCTGCGCGAACAGGCGTGGCGCGTTCTGGCGGCGCAGGAGGCGAGGTACAAGACGACCGGCACGCTCACCATGGTGAGTGAAGATGCGCTGCCCGATCCGCCATACTACTTCTATTACTACGATGTCTACCGGCAGGGCCGACCGTTCGCCGTCGACGGCCCAGGCGGAACGGGATACGTGGAGAGCCCCCGCTGGATCAGCTCGAAGGCCGCCTTCGCCTGGCACGCTTTACTCCCGTCGCCATATACGCTAACGGTGCTGCAGGCAGTGCAACCGTCAGCGATTCCGGGGCGCGGCTGGGGCGCCGGCGTTTATGAGGCGACGCTCCGCCCGACTGGAGACGCGAGTCTCAACACCGCGGCGCTGATCCTCGAGGCTGCGGTCTATAATCTTCGCGGCCACCCCTTCCTCGCGACTCGCCTTGAATGATTGCGCACCACCCGCTACGATCCGGGCAAAAAAAAAGGAGCGCAGGCTCCGGCTTTTCTTGCCTGGCTACGCCAAACCTATAGAGCGCTCCGCTGCGCGAGTCCGAGTGCGTAGTCAGCCCACCAGGATGAGGCCACCGGCGCTCCATTGCAGGCGCCATCCGATTCACCCGGTATCTTGATCCATAGATAGGCGTCCACGCGCGAATCGCCCGTAACCGTCGTGCTCGGGATTCCCAGCGCGCGTCCGTCCGGATTGCACCACTGGTTGTCGAGGGTCGGCCCAAGTCCGTTGCGGCTCGTGTCGATGATGAAATGCTTGCCTCCGATCCGGTCAGAGATCGCCTTGCCGTAAGCAATACTGCTCGACGTGAACTGGAAATTGGCGACGTTGACGGCAAACCCGTCCGCCGCCGTCACGCTTGCGCGAGCGAGCCGGCTTGCCTGATCGCTCGCAGACTTCCACGCCGAATTGCCTCCGTCGAGGTACACATGGACGTTCGGCTGCTCCTTCAGAATACCGATCGCGTATTGAATGAGATTGATTCGCGTGGCCTGGTCCGCGGCCGACAAGCAGTCCATTTGCGTCAACGCATCGGGCTCGAGAATCACTACTGCCTTCCGTCCCGCGAGTCCCCTCGCAAAGCCCGCGATCCATGATCTGTATTCGGCGGCCGTCGTGCCGCCCGCCGAAAGTCCGCCGCAATCGCGCTGCGGAATGTTGTACGCGACGAGGATCGGAACTGCGGCAGCTTCCACCGCTGCGGTAACCGCACTGTTGACTGTGGCAAGAATGTCTGGACTGCGGCCATCGAGCCACTGAGCCTGAGAGTTGCCCGCGATCTTGTCCATGTCCGCTGCGTCGGCGGGGCGAGTAACGCGCCATGCATCAGCCTGCAGCTTGGCGCTGGATGCTGGATTGATCCAGAACGCGGCGCCGGAGATGGGGTTTCCTCCCACGGGAATCGGTATCAGGACGGGCATCGGAGGTGGGGGAGCCGTCGGAATTCCGTTGCCACCCTTCGTCCGACTTGCATCCAGAATGGTACCATCGGGAGAGACAGGGTTCTCCGAGCAGGCCGCCAGAACGGCGAGCGCTGCCGCAAGAACCACTTTCCTTGCAGACATCCAATTCCTCATATGTGTTTTGGACGCGTAGAGGCGGTGGCGCGTATCGCGGTCTTCCTGATTCGGGCTCGGGTTCAGCTGGCCCGGTGCCTGCTCTCTAGAGACGGATATGAAGCTCAGCCGTAACCTCCGTTTCCCGACGGGAAGAGCGCGCGCTATCGCTCGAATCGGATTCGGAATCGGCCTCATTTGGCCACTGGCAGCGACCGCTCAGACGCGTACGATGAGCCTTCCGCGAAACCTCGACCTGGCCGGAGAATGGAGGTTTCTTCCGAACAACGGGCCTAGTTCCTTCGCCGACACCGGAGTCAACGACTCGGCTTGGCCCGTCATGCGGATCCCGTCGAACTGGTTCTTACAGGGTTCGAGCACTTATCCGGTGAACGCCGACCGAGGCGCCGGCAATTCAGGAAATCCCGGTGATCTCTGGCCGGTCGATCCGCAGGCAGGACTGGATTGGAGTGGAACGGTTTGGTTCCGACGATCGTTCGACTGGCAACCCGATACCGCCAAGCGCGCGATTCTGGATCTGGATATGGTCGACTACCTCGCCGACGTGTTCGTAAACGGCGCCCACGTCGGAGCGCACGAGGGCTACTTCCAGAAATGGTCGATCGACGTCACTCCCCGGCTTCGCGCCGGGCGGAATCTGATCGCGGTCAAGGTGTCAGCGCCGGAGCTGCCGTTCGACATGTCAGTGCGCTATCCGATCTCCTGGCCGAAGCAGCAGAACCAGGTCAAGGGAATCTTTCTCTATCACGACACTCGACCCGGGGCGACGTCAGCGCGGGGTCAGGAGCGCTCCACCGGCGGAATTCTTCGCGGCATCTCTCTCCGGGAGAGCTCAGGCCTGGACCTCGTTCGCGTCAACGTCACCAGTCTCGGCGTGACGCCGGCATCGGCGCGTGTGGTGATTGAAGCCACGGTGAGGAACTGGACGACGGATACCGCATGCGCCTCGCTCAACGGCGACATCTCCGCCAGGAATTTTCAGAGCTCGAGCCGGGTGCCGGTGAGGCTCGACTTGATTACGCCCCCAGGCGAATCGCGATTCAGGACCGAAGTCCGGCTCGACAAGCCCGCGCTCTGGTGGTCGTGGGATTTCGGGAAGCCCAATCTGTATCGACTCGCATCGAGGCTAACGCTCGCCGCCGACTCGTCCCGATCCGTCGACAGTGTTACCACCGTGTTCGGGGTTCGCTCCATCACTCGGGACAGCGCCTGGGTGTGGAGACTCAACGGCAAGCGGATCTATCCCCGCGGCACCAACTACATCAGCACGCAGTGGCTGTCGCAGGCGGATCGGGAGTGGTCCGCTCGCGATGTTGACATGATGCTCGCGGCCAATCTCAATACCGTGCGAGTGCACGCGCATCTCGAGCGCCCCGAGTTTTACGACATCGCGGATTCGGTCGGCATCATGGTTTGGCAGGATTTTCCGCTGCAGTGGGGCTACACCGATGACCCGGCGTTTCACGCCGAGGCAATGCGTCAGGCGCGTGACATGATAGATCGCTTCGCGAGCCATCCGTCGATCATCGTGTGGTCGATGCACAACGAATCGCCCCACGCGATGAGCTGGATGCAGAAGAAGGACCCGAGCCAGAATCTCGCCCTCGACAATGCGCTCGATGCGCTGGCCGCGACGCTCGATTCTTCGCGCGTCCACCACCGGGATTCCGGAACAGGCGACGGTCACCCCTATCCGGGATGGTATTCAGGCAAGGTCGGCGATTTCGTGAAGCTTCCGCGGGAAACTTTCATCACCGAGTACGGGGCACAGGCGCTGCCCGCCAGCGAAACGCTCCGCGCGATGCTGCCGGCGAGTGAAATGTCGAACAAGGACGACGGTCGGTGGGAGCAGTGGATGTTCCACGACTTCCAGCCACTCCAGACCTTCGACATCGCGCACGTTCGTCGTGGACTGGGCCTCGAGGATTTCATCGAGGACTCGCAGCGCTACCAGACGCAGCTCACGCGTTTCGCCACCGAGGTTTTTCGCCGAGCCAAATGGAAGGGCAGCACGGGGGTTTACCAATTCATGTTCGTCGACGACTGGCCATCGATAACCTGGTCGGTCGTCGACTACTTTCGGAGAGCGAAGCCGGGTTACGCGGCGCTCACCAGCTCCATGCAGCCGCTGCTTCCGAGCATCGAGTATCAGATCGACGATCGTGACAAGCCACTGGCTCTGCACATCGTTAACGACCTCTTCACCGCCTTTCCCAAGGCGGCACTCAAATGGCGGATCGTGGGACTCGACGGAAAGTCGGGACCGGTGGGCCTGCGTATTCTCGACATCCCCGCCGACACCGCCTTCAAGGCTCTCGACCTTGGCGCGCACCCCGAAGTCACGCGGGGAACGTCGAGACTCGACGCCTGGATCGAAGATCGCGATGGAAGGGTGCGCGGTAAGAGCTCGCTCACGGAGGAAGACTTCCGATAGTCGTTCGCGAGCCCGTGTCATGTCCACCATCTTTGGCGGGCTGGTCGTGGCCTGACCGCAGCGACAAACCCTTAGCACGCAACGAGGACAGAAGCGCATGGCGTCGAAAAGTGAATGCACCTTTTATCGCTGGGACTCGATGAAAAAGGAGCGGGTCTCCGACATGCTCGAGCGCCGGTTGATCACCGGCGACCGATTGATGCTGGCCCACGTGTATCTCAAAAAAGGATGCATCGTCCCCAGGCACTCGCACGACAACGAGCAGCTGACCTACATTCTCCAGGGCGCTCTCAGATTCTGGATCGGCGACGACGGATCGGAGGAGATTACGGTGAGTGCGGGCGAGGTGCTGCTCATTCCGTCGAACATGCCACACAGGGCCGAAGCGCTGGAGGAGACGCTCGATGTCGACGTCTTCAGTCCCCCGCGGCAGGATTGGCTCGACAAGAAAGACGATTATCTGAGACGCTAGAGAGTGGACCTCGGTCTTCGGGGCAAAGTCGCGCTGGTCGCAGCGAGCAGCAAAGGCCTTGGTCGAGCGGTGGCCGAGGAGCTCGCCGCGGAAGGTGCGCATCTGGTGATGTGCGCGCGCGGAGCGGAGACTCTCGGGCAGACAGCGGAATCCATTCGGCAGAAATCAGCCGTCAAAGTCGTCGATGTAGCCGCAGACGTGTCCGATCCGAATGGCGCCGCACGCGTCGTGAAAACGGCGTTCGACGAGTTTGGGCAGGTCGATATTCTCGTCACGAATTCCGGCGGACCACCCAGCGGGCCGTTCGAGAGTCTCACCCCGGAGATGTGGGATGCTGCCACTCGATTGCTGCTCAGCAGCGCCGTCGAGCTCACCCGGGCGGTATTACCGGGAATGAAGGGCCGGCGGTGGGGAAGAATCCTGAACGTCACTTCGATTGCCGCGAAGCAGCCGATCGAAGGCCTCATGCTCTCCAACAGCGTGCGAGCAGCGGTAATCGGTTTCGCCCGCACTTTGGCGAACGAAGTCGCGCCGTTCGGCGTAACAGTGAACAATCTGCTTCCCGGATATACCCGAACTGATCGCGTCCAGGAGCTCGCACGAGCAACAGCTGGCAACGGCGGCTCGTCCAATTCGGATATCGTGTCGAAATG
>JALYYH010000107.1 GCA_030946665.1 Gemmatimonadota bacterium | reverse complement strand
ACTTCAACAACCCGCAGAGCCGCTCCTTCATCATTTCCATCAGCCTCAGCCACTAGGCCGAGACGGAGACCATAGAAGTGACAAACTCAAAACGTTCCGGGATCCGACTCGGCCTGCGTGCTCTCCTCTTGATTACGGGGATGAGCGCGTGCGGAAACTACCTCACCGGTGGTGAGAAGACGATTGATCCCAATAATCAGTCCAAGGCCAAGAACAGCCAGTACTTCGTCGCAATTCAGGAGAATCTGTGGTCGTTCTGGGGAGGCGATCCGGCCCGCATCGCGGCAATCTACACCCAGCAGCTCCATGGCCTGGCGAACCAGTACGGTGCGCTCGATGCGTCGTACAACGAGGATCCGAATACCACGAACGGAACTCACCAGGCACTTTACGTCTCGGGTGGGCTGATAGACATCAAAAAGCTCCAGGCCGGCGCCAAGGCGGCGAACGACAACTTCTACCTGGGACTTGGCCAGATCATGGAGGCCGCGCTCATGGGTACCGGCGCCGACATCTTCGGGGATCTCGTGTACAGTAAGTCGATGCAGGACATTGCCAATCCGCCGCTCGACAACCAGCTCACGGTTTTCGATTCGGTTCAGAAACTTCTTTCCGCCGGCATAGTCAACATCAATCGCGGTGCCGCGACCGATGTCGGCCCCGGCCCAGCGGACCTGACATTCGGTGGAGACCCGGCGCTATGGACCGACGTCGCGCATACGCTCAAGGCTCGTTTCTACATGCATACGGCTGAAGTGAGACCTGCCGCTTATGCAAGCGCTCTTGCCGAAGCACAGCTGGGCATCAAGAGCGACGCTGGAAACTACGTTGGAGCGTTTACGGCCACTCCCGGCGAGCAGAATTTCTACTATCAGTTTCACGGTCCGGCAGGGCGCGGTGGCGATCTGGGAGCAGGGATCACACTCGACACTCTGATGGCATCCCGAAAGGATCCCCGCCGGATGAACTACTTCTCGTTTACGCCGAGCGGCGCCAGAGACTGGATCAGCGACGTCAGAAACAATCCGGCGTATCACCAGCCGTTCGTGACATACGACGAGAACACACTGATCTGGGCGGAGGCCGCTTACAGGACCGGCGATCAGGCCACCGCTCTGTCCAAACTGAATGAAGAGCGCGCCAACCATGGCTTGCCAGCCGAAGCGGTTGCCGGTCAGCCGCTTCTCAATGAGATCCTGATCGAGAAGTACATCGCTGATTTCCAGCTTGGCGAAGAGGCGTGGAACGATTACAAGAGAACCTGCACGCCCAACCTCGTTCCCACGGTAGCAGGAGGAAAGATTCCGGGACGGCTGTATTACGACGCGAACGAGCAATCGACTAACACAAGCATCCCGGTCCCGAACACAGGAGTGAATGGACTCCGCAACCGGAACGATCCGGCCAACGCAACATCGGACGGAACCGGCGCCGCCTGCCTGGCGCAGTAACCAGTTTGAAGGAAGAACTGATTGCGGGCCCGGGCAGAAACCCGGGCCCGCGTCAGTTTCGGTCCAATTGGCGGTCTGCGTACGACTGGAGCGCCGCGACGAGTCGGCGGGCTGCTCGAAAAATCGAGGAATCGATCGGCCCAACCTCAACAACGGGAGTATCAGAATGCTGAAAGAAGCGACCCGGGTCCTCACATCGAGGTTCGCGCTGATCGCGGCTCTGGCAACTCCCGTCGCGGGCAGCGGTCAACAACCGCTTTCATTCTCCGACAAGCGGTGGGAGGTGGGCGGAGACTCCACGCGCATGGAGATGTTCGACGGTCGCGAAACGCTGCGCATGGAGAGTGGCTCCGCGAAGCGGCGTGACGTTCAGCTCGAGGACGGCACGATCGATGTGGATCTGGTGGTGACGCGCCGGCGCTCCTTCGTCTACGTCAATTTCCGGATGCAGACTGACGGCGATTACGAGGAGTTCTATCTCCGACCGCACAAATCGACGCTGCCCGATGCGGTGCAATACTCGCCGGTATACCAGGGCCAGAGCGCGTGGCAGCTCTATTACGGCCCGCGCGGTACCGCGGCTCCGGAAATTCGACCGAACGTCTGGCAGCACCTCCGGATTGTCCTGTCAGGGCGCCGAGCGGCGTTCTTTCTCGGTGATACGGTCAAGCCGTTCATGGTGGTGCCGCACCTCGCGCGGGATCCCCGCGCGGGATATCTGGAGCTCAGCGCGTTCGTTCCACCCGGCACTCCCGGAAGCGGCGCCGCGGTGCGCTACGCAGATCTCGTCGTTCGCCCGGGCGTTGTAGCGTACAGCTTCACCAATCCACCGCCCGAGCCGACACCCGCACCGGGCACGATCCGAGCGTGGGACGTCGGGGAGCCGTTCGTCGCCCCCGACAGCGCGCTATCGGTCATCTCACCCGAGTGGGTGAGAACTTTCACGAACGTCCCGATCGAGCCCGACGGATTCGCGGAGCTGCACCGCTATGTCAAGCTGCCCCCGGGAGTGAAGCGATTCGTCGGAGCTGTCGCGAGGATCCGCGTCACGGCGCAGGTCGCTGGAATCCGGCGACTCGACCTGGGCTTCAGCGATCGGGTGACGGTTTTTCTGAACGGGCAGCCGGTTTTCTATCGTGATGACTCGTACGACTACGAGCGGCGACGCGATGGTCTCATCTCGCTCGATCAGGCGGCTGTATATCTGCCACTGCGCGCGGGAGTGAACGACATCTCACTGATCGTGACGGACAGGTTTGGTGGATGGGCAGTCATGGGAAGATTTCCGGAAATGCGGGGGCTCACAGTCTCGCCGCAATAAAAAACGCGCTCGGGAGAGCGCGTTTCGTTTCTATGATTCTGAGCGCGGACTACGGAAGCACGAACTGAACCGTGGTCTCGATGGGGAAGTTGTTGCTGCGGAGGACTGCGACCGCGGTAAAGGATCCGTGCTGATCCTTCGGGGTCCAGCTCTCCTCGAACACCGTGACGCCCTTTCCCTTGAGCGTCTCGTTGCGCATGGCGCTGGTGAACATGCGGCCCTCACTCCATCTCCAGACTTCCTTGCCGGCGAAGTCATTGACGATGAAGTCGTGGGTCTGTCCATCGGGAAACCGGAGCTCGAGCATCTTCGACGTGTTGTTCGTCACACGCAGGGAGAACCTGAGCTTTTCGGCGTCGTCCTTGGGGCGCGTGACGTCGAAAGTCGTCACGATCGGCGCGGTTTTCTCCTCGGCGTGGTGCTTGGCGGACGCGATCGTTTTTTCAGCGTGGGAGAAGGGAGCCGCGGCAAAGGCGACTGATGCTGCGCACAGGAGTGGAAGAATTAGTCGGTTATGCATTACTTCGGTAAGGGCGACATCGATGATTGGCGGGCGGGCCGGTCTCACACAAAGGTGAGACGCCCAACTTATCAATCCAAGGACGAGCGGTCAACACCTAAGTAACCGGACTAACTTCGCGTGAGTCTTGGACTTGCGGGCCCGGGCGATCTTCGGCGTCTCTTCGGAAATGCGCTCCAATTAGCTTGTGAAATTCTTCACAAGCGGTTATTTTCTCCGGAGAATGGAAGACGAGAAAGGGCCACGCCAGACTCCGTCTTCGGGCGGGTTGTCGGGCGCCGATTTCGCCGGCGTCGGGATCCAGTTCGCCGCAGCGATCGTCATCTTCCTCTTCGCCGGACAGTGGATCGATAACAAAGTCGGCACCAACGGGCTGTTCACGATCGGCGGAGTTTTCATCGGTGGCGGCGCCGCGTTCTACAACATGTATCGCAGGATTACTGCGGCGCAGCGGCGGGACGACGAGCAGAGAAAGCGGTGAAGGAAGCGAGAGCGCTTGGATTTTTCGCGGGTATCTCGGCGGCTCTCATCATCATCGCTGTCGTGGTTCTGCGGCAGTTCTTCACGACGGTGCGCGAGCATCAGGCGATCCTCGTGAGCGCTGGACTGGCTTTCGCAGTACAGCTCGGCTCTTACGCGCTGCTACGCCCTGCACGGGCGGGAAAGGGAGCGCCGGGAGAGCTGCTGATTCGGTGGTCGATTGGCGCGGTATTGAGATTGTTGGTGCTGGTGCTGTACGCGCCGCTCGCGAGGGTGATTTTCCTTTCGCTCGATGCGGCGCTGGTGAGCCTGGTGACTTTTTTCTTCATGACGATGATGGCCGAACCGCTGCTGCTCGAATATGATCGCTGACCAAAAAGACTTCATCACCCCGCACATCACCGACTCACGCACGCTCGACTATCCGTGCTTCAAGCCGGGGTTCGTGTGCGAATACGAGCTTCCTCGCTGGAATCCGATTCACATCGGACGCTTCGCCCTCGACATCTCGCCCACCAGGCACGTCGTCATGCTATGGATCGCGGCGCTCCTCTGCATTGTCGCGACTCTGGTGGCGCTCCGCGCGCACAATCGCAGAACGCGCGAAGGAAAAGCTCCGAGCGGATTCGGGAACGGGCTGGAGGCGCTGGTGCTGTACCTGCGCAACGAAGTCGTGCTTCCCAACGTCGGCGCTCACGGCAACGGGTACGTTCCGTATCTGCTCACGCTGTTCTTCTTCATTCTGTTTGCGAACCTGCTCGGGCTGGTTCCGTACGGCGCCACGGCGACCGGAAACATCTCCGTCACCGCGACGCTGGCGATCGTGACCTTCGTCGTGATCGAGATCGCGGGAATGAAAGCGCAGGGCTGGGGCTACATCAACACGATCGTCTTCTGGCCGCACGACATGTCGCTCGCGATGAAGCTTCCGATCACATTCATCCTGACGCCGATCGAGATCATCGGAAAGTTCACCAAGCCCTTCGCCCTCGCGATCCGTCTCTTCGCCAACATGGTCTCGGGGCACGTCGTCCTGCTTGCCCTCCTCAGCCTCATATTCACGTTTGCCACCTGGATGCTGGTGCCGGTGCCGATCGCCATGGCTCTCGGCATCTCGCTCCTCGAGCTGTTCGTAGCATTCCTGCAGGCGTTCATCTTCACGCTTCTCTCCAGTGTGTTCATTGGACTGATTCGCGAAGGGGGACACTAAACGCGAGGCTTGCTCAACCTCGCGTAGGTATCCGGCCGAGCGGGCTGGAGAAGTCCGTTGGGATGAAGAGTCCCGCTGACGGACAGCGATAATAGTCGCGAGCATGACATATCACGTTTGATGAAGGGGGAAGACAAAATGGTAGCCATGTTTCCGCTGCTTCAGGCTGCAGCCACTTTCACCCGCGAGTACACGGGCGCTTGGGGCATGCTCGGCGCCGGCATTGGCGCGGGTCTCGCCGTGATCGGCGCGGGCATCGGTATCGGACGTCTGGCAGGGCAGGCGATGGACGGAATGGCGCGTCAGCCTGAGATGGCGGGACGCATTCAGACGGGCGCGATCATTTTCGCGGCGCTCATCGAAGGAGTCGCGCTGTTCGCGGTCGTCATCTCGTTCCTGATTCAGGGCAAGTTCAAGTTCTAGTCGCAGACGGACTGAAGCCGCGGCGCTCATTCCGCGCCGCGGTTCCAGCCCGCAGACCCACGGCCATCTCTTTATGACGAATTTCATTTTCGCACTTCTGCAACACGCCGCTCCCGAAGAATCCGCACAGTCGGGCGATCTTCTTTCGCCAAACGGCGGGCTCATGTTCTGGACGCTGGTGGTATTCCTGATTCTGTTCGCGATTCTCGGCAAGCTGGTCTTTCCCAGGATCACGGCCGCGGTCGAGGCGCGAGAGAAGGCGCTCGAAGAGGCGATCGAAGGAGCAAAGCGAGATCGCGAGGAAGCCGCCCGCGCACTGGCCGAGCAGCAGAAGCAGATCGAGGCGGCTCGGGTAGAGGCACAAAAGATCATCGTCGAGGGGCGCCAGATCGGAGAAAAGCTTCGCGCCCAGATGATCGAGGAGACGCATCAGCAGCAGCAGGCGATGCTCGAGCGGGCGCGGCGCGAGATCGAGCTGGAGAAGGAAAACGCGATCGCTGAGCTGAGGCGCGAGGCAATCGAGCTCGCGATTGCGGGCGCGAGCAAGGTGATCGAGAAGAATCTGGACGACCAGTCCAACCGGAAGATCGTGGAGAGTTTTCTCTCTTCGCTTCCGGTCGTCGAGAAGAAGCGCGGATGAACGACGCTACCATCGGCCGCAATTACGCCGAAACGCTGCTGACCCTGGCCAGGAGGGAGGGACAGCAGGAGGAGTGGGGAGCACTCATCGATGCTGTCGCCGCGGCGATGCAGGAAGATCGTACGCTCAAGACCTTCCTCGAATCGCCCAAGCTCGCCGCTTCCCGGAAGATCGATATCCTGGAGAAGGCGCTGGGCAAGCGGGTTCCTCCGCTGTTTCTGCGTTTCCTGGAAACGGTGATCATGAAGCGGCGGCAGATGGTCATACCTGCGATCGCTCGGGAGTACCGCGCGCTCATCGACGAGTCGGAAGACCGCGTCCACGCCAACGTTATCGTCGCCCTTGATCCGGGCGAACCGGAGAAGGACGCCCTCACACGCCAGCTTTCGCGGCTGTTCGGGAAGCGCGTGGTGCCGCACATCTCGATCAACCCTTCGATCCTGGGTGGCGTGATCGTAAAGGTCGGAGACACGGTGATGGACGGCTCGGTGCGCCGCCGGCTGGCGACATTGAGAAGCAGAATGCTGGCCGCAGCTGGCCGGTAATCGGGCACGGTTCTCAGCACTACGAGCGGTTCGGGCGTAGCTATTGATCGGCCGCAATCGGTGCGGTCCTTTTTTTGTTGACGAAACTGATCCAGCTCGCGGTCAAATGTCTACATCAAAGAGAGGCCGATGAGACTGCTCCCGGCCATCGCTCTCGCGCTGTCCTTCGGTAGGGGGGCGGTAGCAGGCGCTCAAATACTCCGACCCGGTCTTCAGCCGGGGCTGAATCGCGCCCCGGACAGCGCTCGGAAGATTTCGCTCGACGAGGCGATCCTCATGGCGCAGCACAACGCGCCGGCGGCAATCCAGGCCGAAGGCGTAGAGAGAACGAGTCGGGCGGCGAAAGTATCCGCCATCGGCGCGATCCTGCCGAGCGCTACACTCACGGCCGGCAGAGTGATTCAGTTCGGAGGCGGACAGACGCGCGTCAACCAGAATGGGGAAACGGTCGCCATCGCCGGCGCGCCCACCAACAGCACGGGGCTTTCCCTCAACATGACTCTCTTCGACGGTGGTCAGCGACTCTACAACCTCCGAACAGCGAAGTACGAGATCGCGGCAGCCGAGGCAAATCGCGTCGTGGTGAAATACAACGTCGCGCTCCAAACGAAGCAGCAGTACTACGCCGTGCTCGCGGCAATCGAGAGCCGCGACGCCGCGCAGTACCAGATGGCTCAGGCAACCGAGCAGTTCAAGACTTCAGTCGCGAAGGTTCGGGCGGGCGTCGCCACCATGTCGGATTCGTTGCGCGGCGTGATACAGATCGGCAACGCACAGCTCGCCCTCATCACAGCGCAGAGCAACAAGGAAGCGGCGGATGCGGCTCTCACGCGATTGGTTGGCTCGGAGGTGCCGGTGACTGCCGATCCCGCGTCGGTGCAGGATAACATGGGGGCGCTGCCCGATAGTGCACAGCTGGCCGCTCTGGCGAAGCACGGACCCGCGGTGCAGCAGGCGCAGGCGAATGTCGAAGCGGCGGAAGAACTGACGAAGGCCTCGAAATCGACCTATCTCCCGTCGTTGAGCGCCAGTTATTCGCGTACAGGGAGCGGCACGGATCCCCGCTTCGGGCTCAGCGATGGCGGCTTCGCGTATAACGGAAGGCTGTCATTCTCTCTCTCGTATCCAGTCTTCAATAACTTTCAGCGCGAGGAGCAGGTTGTGCGGGCCAGGGTGGCGCAGGTGAATGCGGAGGTCTCGCTGCGTGACACCCAGCTCGCCGCGCAGCAGACTCTCACACAGAACATTGGCGCGCTGCGCAGCGCTTCCCAGCGGGTGGCGGTACAGGTCGCCTCGGTGGCGGCTGCCGAGGAGGATGTCCGGGTGCAGCAACAGCGCTACAATATTGGGGCGTCGACCTTTCTCGATCTGATTACGTCGCAGGCGGCTTTGGCTCAGGCGCAACAGGCGCTGATTCAGGCGCGGTACGACTATCGAATCGCGCGAGCTCAGCTCGAGGCGCTCGTCGGCCAGGAGCTCAGGTGAAGAGGGGTCGTGAACTTCCAGCACCAACACTGAGATCAAGAACGGACCATTCGTTCCTTTGGAGCGCGTTCGGAAAACTTTTCGTTGCGGCGATCGTGGCTGGCGCGGGAGCGTGCGCGAACAAGGCTACTTCCACCCTTGCGATCGAGACGGCACTGGTAGAGCGGCGCAGCATCGTGCTCACCGTCCAGGCGAACGGGACGGTCGAACCGGTGAATATCGTGGAGGTCAAGTCGAAGGCATCCGGAACCATCATCCGGATGCCGGTGGAGATCGGAGCGAACGTGAAGGCGGGCGATCTGCTGGTGCAGATCGATCCCCGCGACGTGCAGAATCAGTACGATCAGGCGGCCGCCGACGTCAGCTCGGCGACGGTTGCGAGATCGACAGCGCTCGCGCAGCGCAATCGGTCCTCGGAGCTTTTCAAGCAGCAAATCATAACTGCGCAGGAGATGGACGCCGCGACGCTGGCGTACGCCAATGCCGACGCCGCGCTGATAAAAGCGCGCACGAATTTGTCGATCGCGAGGCTCCGGCTGGCAGACGCTACGGTAACCGCGCCCACCAACGGCACCATAATCGAGAAGCCGGTATCGCTGGGAATGGTGATTACCTCGGCAACGTCGTCGGCGAGCGGGGGTACGACGATACTCAGAATGGCGGACCTGTCGAAGGTGAGAATGCGCGCCTTCGTCAACGAGACCGACATCGGCAACGTGAAGCCTGGTCAGGTGGCGACCGTGACGGTCGACGCGTTCCCCAATCGCAGATTCGTCGGGATCGTGGAACAGGTGGAGCCATCGGCGGTCGTGCAGTCCAGCGTGACAATGTTCCCGGTGCTGGTAAGTCTCAACAATTTGGACGGCGCGTTGAAGCCTGGAATGAACGGTCAGGTGACGATGGAGATAGCTCGTCACGACAACGTGATCGCTATTCCGAGCGATGCGATCCGGAACGCGCGAGATGCTGCGACGGTGGCATCGGTACTCGGGGTGACCCCTGACTCGATCAGGGCGGCGCTCGGCGCAGCGCGTCAGGCTCGTGGTGGCGCAGCGTCAGCCACAGGTCGACCGCGCGGATTCTCCCGCCAGGGCGGCGGCGGAGGTGCAGGGACGGGCGGCGGTGGCGGCGGTGGCGGTGTTGGCGGCGCAATGATCGCCTTCGTGAAACAGAACGGCAAATTCTCCCCGCGAGCTGTCAGGCCCGGCATCAGTGATTTTGACTACACCGAAGTCCTGAGCGGACTCGAGCTCGGCGAGCCGGTCGCGCTCCTCGCACCGGCGGTTCTCCAGGCGCAGCGCGAGCAGCTTCAGGCGCGGGTGAGAGCCGGAACGGGCGGCGGGCTTCAACAACAGACAGCGCCGGCGGCGGGCGGTACCGCTGGCCGCGGCGGTGGGCGAGGCGGCGGCGGGCCGTGACAGGCGTCCGTCGCTCCAGGAGGTAATCAGGTGCTGCTCGGCGAAACGATCGGTGTCGCGCTCGGCGCGTTGCGAGCCAACAAGCTGCGCTCCTTCCTGACGATGCTCGGCGTCGTCATCGGCGTCGGCGCAGTGATAGCGGTGGTCGCGCTCGGACGCGGCGCGCAACAATCGGTGAACGCGCGAATCTCGGCGCTGGGTACGACGCTCCTGACCGTGCAGCCCGGGCAAATCTTCGCGCCGGGGGGTGTGTCGTCGGGCAACGATCGCGCACCGATGAGAGTGGCGGACGCCAGAGCCCTCGATTCGGCCGGGCCGGCGATCGCGGCGGTCGAGCCCGAGATGCAAAAGCAGCTGCAGGTGCAGTACCTGAATACCAACACCAACACCACGGTGCTCGGCACAACCCCGAACTACCTCGACGTGCGCAAGTACACGATGGCGCAGGGGAAGATGTTCACCCCGGGCGACGATCGTGCCAGTCGGCGCGTAGCGGTGCTGGGCGCGGCGATACCCGACAACCTTGGTGTGCCCGCCGCGAATCTCATCGGGCAGAACGTTCGGATCGGCGGGTTCCTGTTTCAGGTTGTGGGAGTGCTGGCCAGCAAGGGGAGCAGCGGAGGGTTCGGCAATCCAGATGATCAGGTTCTCATCCCAATTACGACCGCACAGTTCCGCGTGTTTGGCAGCGACAGGCTGAGGCAGATTGGGGTGCTCGCTTCCTCGGAGGCGGAAATCCCCAAGGCGATGGCGGAGATCCAGAAAACGCTCCGGCGAGTGCACCGGCTGCGCGTCGGGGTTCCGGACGATTTCCAGCTCCGCAACCAGGCTGACTTCCTCAACACGCTCGGCGAGACGACGCAGATCTTCACCTTCCTGTTGTCAGGGATTGCCGCGGTCAGTCTGCTGGTTGGAGGAATCGGCATCATGAACATCATGCTGGTGTCGGTGACCGAGCGCACGCGCGAGATCGGCGTGAGGAAGGCGCTGGGCGCGACCCCGAAGAACATTCTGCTCCAGTTTCTCATCGAGGCCGTCGTGCTCTGTCTTCTCGGCGGGGTCGGGGGAATTCTGTTTGGCTGGGCGGCCGCGTTCTCGCTGGCGAAGTTCGGAAACTTCAACACCTCGGTCGCCCCATCGTCGATTCTGCTGGCGTTTTTCTTTTCCGGCTTCGTGGGGATCCTGTTCGGGGTCTGGCCAGCGCGGCGGGCCGCGGGATTGGATCCGATTCAGTCACTGCGTTACGAGTAATTCCATGTGTACGGATTGGGACGCTAGACCCGGTTCTCAATCTCGACGCGGCGGGCGTTTGCCCCTATTTTACGGTCAATGCCGTCCGCTCCCGTCCAGCGGTCGGTACCCCAAAATCCCATGGAGGTCGAATGAGACTCCGCTACCTTGCGGTCTCTCTGTTTTTCGTTGCGGCCGGCACCGGAGGTGCCCAGTCGCGTAGGGCGGCGCAAGCGGGAAAGAGTCCCGAGCTGCGCATCGATTACACGAAGGAGACCTTGCCCAATGGCTTGACGGTCCTGTATCACGTCGACCACTCGACGCCCGTGGCCGCTGTTCTTCTATGGTATAACGTCGGATCCAAGATGGAGCAGCCGGGAAAGACCGGCTTCGCCCATCTATTCGAGCACATGATGTTCAAGGGATCGAAGAACGTCGCGGACGGGCAGCATTGGGCCCTTCTCGAGGCCGCAGGCGGCCGAGCTGGGAACGATATAAACGGTACGACAAGCTGGGACCGGACGAACTACTTCGAGCAGATTCCATCAAATCAGCTCGCGCTCGCGCTGTGGCTCGAGTCAGATCGCATGGGCACGCTGACCCAGACGCTCACCAAAGAAAAGCTCGATAACCAACGCGAGGTGGTGAAGAACGAGCGCCGGCAGAGCGTCGACAACCAGCCCTACGGCACGTGGGTCGAGAAAGCCGAAGAGCTGCTGTTTCCCGACGGCCACCCGTACCATCACTCGATTATCGGCTCGATGACGGATCTCTCCAACGCGTCCGTTACCGACGTCAGAAATTTCTTCAGCACTTACTACGCGCCGAACAACGCAGTGATCGTCGTTGCCGGTGACATCGATATCCCGCAGGCCAAGGCCATGGTTCGCCAGTATTTCGGACCGATCCCTCGCGGTCCGTCGGCGCCGGCGCTGGCGAACATGCGAGTGCCGACGATCGTCGGGTACGAGCAGCGAATCGTGGTTCAGGACGCCCAGGCGCCTGCCCCCGCGCTCTACGTTGCGTACCGGATGCCCTCAGCGAAGGATTCCCGCGCGGCAGCGGTGACCCTGCTCGGCGACATCATTGGCAGCGGCAAGTCGTCTCGCCTTTACGACGCACTCGTGCGGCGGCAGCAGGTTGCGACCAACGTCGCCGGCTTCAACTTTGGGCTCGCCGATGGCGCGGACATGCTGGTATTCAACGCCACCGGAAAACCAGGCAGCAATCCCGACTCGCTGGAGAGGGCGTTGCTGGCGGAGCTCGCCGGACTTTCGTCGTTCACGCAGCCGGAGCTGGACCGCGCGCGCGCAACCGAGCGCTTCACGTTCGTCGACGGGCTGCAGACCACGGGCGGGTTCGGCGGTCGGGCGGATCGCCTGGCAGAAGGATGGACATTCTTCCGCGATCCCAATCACGTCAACAAGGTGCTCGGTGAGTTCGACCGCGTTACCGTCGCGGATCTCAATGAGCTGGCGCGCGAGCGTCTGATTCCCAAGAACCGCGCGATCCTCGTTTACGTTCCGGCCAGGAAAGCAGCCCAGACCTCTTCGACAAGGATGCCGTAATGCATGGCGCAATGATTTCCAATCGAGGGCTGGCCGCATCTCTTGCGGTTGCCCTCACGTTTGCATCGAGTGCGGGTAGTGCCCAGGCCGTTCAACCGCCGCCGCCGAGCGCTCTCCGACCGTACGTCTTTCCGGCGGTGGAGCAGTTCACGCTCGACAATGGCCTGAAGGTAATTCTCGTCGAGAAGCACACGCTGCCGGTCGTCGAGGGCAGGCTGATGATCGATGCCGGCGCGATGCGCGAGCCGGCGAGCAAGAGTGGGCTCGCTTCACTCACCGGGGGTCTCCTTTCGGAGGGTACCGGCACCATGACCGGGGCCGACATCGCCCGGACGATGAATGCCCTTGGCGCGCAGTACAGCACCGGCGCCGGCTTCAGCACTTCGTTCGCAGATGTCGTGGCTCTCAAGACTGTGTTCCCGCAGGCAATGGCGCTGGCCGCCAAAACAGTAATTGCTCCCAGCCTTCCAGCGGGTGAATTCCGTCGCGTGAAGAACCAGGCTCTGGCCGCCTATCAGCAGAATCACGCGCGGACGTCGGGACTTGCGTCGGACGCGTTCATCCGGGCTGCCTTCGACAGCACCGCTCCATTCTCACGTCCAGCGAGCGGCAATCTCTCCACGGTAGGCGCTCTCACCCGCGACGACGTCGTGAACTGGCATCGAACGATGTACGCTCCCTCGGCGGCCACTCTCCTGCTGGTGGGGGATATTGGTCCCGCGGAGGCGAAATCGGTCGCGCAGCAGGCATTTGGCGGATGGACGTCGAGCCGGGCCCCATTGCCAGCCGTGTCGAATCCGACGCGTCCGAGCACGGGGACGAGAGTAATTCTTGTCGACAGGCCTGGTTCGGTTCAATCGTCGATCATCGTCGGGCAGGCTGGCTTCAGGGCGACCGACGCTGATTACATAACCATGGTCGCGCTGAATCACGTCCTCGGCGGTGGATTCAGCTCGCGGATGAACATGAATCTCCGCGAGAAGCACGGCTACACCTACGGCGCGTTCACGGGCCTCGATTTGAGATCCGGTGCGGGAGCGTTCCGCATCGACTCCGAGGTGAGAACGAATGCCACCGATTCCGCGCTGGTCGAGGCGATCGGCGAGTACCGCCGAATCGCGACCGAGCCGGTGCCCGCATCGGAGCTGCAAGGCATGGTCAACAACCTCGTATCCGGATTTCCCAACTCGGTGCAGAGCGTTCAAGGTTTGTCGGCGAGCTTGCAGAGCCTGATTATCTGGGGACTGCCGCTCGATTTCTACACCACGTACCGCGAGCGGTTATCCGCGGTGACGCCGGATGATGTGAAGCGCGTCGGCGCCAGCAAGCTGACTCCCGACAACGTGATCGTTGTTGTTGCCGGAGATCTCTCCAAGATCGAAGCGCCAATCAGGGCACGGAATCTCGGGACGGTCGAGGTGTGGGACCAAAGCGGAAAGAAGCTTCGTTAATTTCGACTGGGTTGGAAGAAAGGCCGGCTCGTTGAAAGCGATCATCATCACCAAACCAGGCGGACCGGAGGTTCTCAGGCTCGAGGAGCGTCCGATCCCCGAGCCCGGAGTCGGGCAGATTCGCGTCCGCGTGAAAGCATCCGCGCTGAATCGCGCCGATCTCATGCAGCGGGAAGGAAACTATCCCGTCCCCCCGGGCGTGCCCGCGGACATCAGCGGGATGGAATACGCGGGCGAGGTCGATGCGCTGGGTGCCGCAACGTTCCTCTGGAAGGTTGGCGATCGAGTGATGGGAATTGTCGGCGGCGGCGGTCACGCCGACTATCTCTGCGTCCACGAGCGAGAGGCCATGCCGGCACCGACCAAATTCTCATGGGAGGAAGCAGCTGCTGTACCGGAGGTGTTCCTGACCGCCTATGACGCGCTCTTTCGCCAGGTCGAGTTGGCCAGTGGCGAGACGGTGTTGATCCACGCGGTCGCCAGTGGTGTGGGGACGGCGGCGCTTCAGCTCGCGCTCGTATCGGGTGCCACGCCGATCGGTACCTCGCGGTCGGCAAACAAGCTCGCGCGGGCGAAAGAGCTTGGCCTCGAGATCGGGATAGATACTTCGCGCGAAAACTGGGTCACCCAAGTAGAGAGATCGATAGGTGCCGACCGGGTTCACGTGATTCTGGATCTGGTCGGCGCAAGCTATCTCGGCGCGAATCTCCGATTGCTGACGCAGCGCGGAAGAATGGTGGTGGTCGGGCTCACCGCGGGCGCCCAGGGCCAGCTCAACATGGGAACGCTGCTCAGAAAGAGGCTGACCATCGTGGGCACCGTGCTGCGCGCGCGCCCGACCGAAGAAAAGATCACTCTCGCCCGCGAATTCTCGGAGCGGATTATTCCACTCTTCGAGAGCGGGCGTCTGCGCCCGATCGTCGATCGTGTGTTTTCATTCGCGGAGATTCGTGCCGCTCACGAGCTGATGGAATCGAACGAGACATTCGGGAAGATCGTGCTGCACTGGGATTGACCCGGGCGCTGATCCTCCAGACCTTCCGCCTACGACTTTCCTTTGCGACGCCTGCTTCTTCTGTCCTGAATGAAGATCGTCAAGATCATCCAGAGGCCGATGATGCCGGCGATTAGAAATCCGATCATGCCAAGTCGGCGCTGGTACGCCATCAGCAGCCCACTCGCGACGAGCA
>JALYYH010000102.1 GCA_030946665.1 Gemmatimonadota bacterium | reverse complement strand
CGGACGCCCCGCACATTGGCCCGAGAGCGGAGAGACAGCGAGTGACAGCTAAGCGGGCAGCCGAAAATCCGATCGTGACTCCCGCAATGATTCTGCCGTCGAGGCCGGATCTCGAGGTGGTGGGCGCGTTCAACCCGGGCGTGATCCGCCACGGCGGCGAAGTTATTCTGCTGGTGCGGGTATCCGAGGCACCACGCAAAGTCTCGACGAGCCTCGCCGCCGCCCCCTTCTACAACGCGGATACGCGGCGTCTCGAAATCAAGCACTGGCACCTGAACGAGAAGGGTCCGGACGTGAGCGACCCGAGACTCGTCGTAGACCAGGGCCGGACGTGGCTCACGTCGATGTCCCATTTTCGCGTTGCGAGATCCACCGATGGCATCCACTTCGAAGTCGACGGATTGCCGACGTTCGGCCCGGAGAGCGCGTACGAGTCGTACGGGGTGGAAGATCCGCGCATCACTCTTCTCGAAGGCACTTACTGGATCAACTATACCGCCGTCTCCGAGCACGGTATCGCGACCGCACTAGCGTCGACGAAGGACTTCAGGACATTCGAGCGGCACGGGATCATCTTCCCCCCACCGAACCGCGACGTGACTATTTTTCCGCAGAAAATCGGCGGGCGCTACGTTGCTTTGCATCGGCCGATGCCGGAAGGACTTGGACACCCGGCGATCTGGATCGCTACCTCTTCGGACATGCTGTCATGGGGCAATCATCGCATAGTCGCGACGGCGCGCCATGGCAGCTGGGACGACGTGAAAGTCGGTGGCGGCGCGGTGCCGTTCAAGGTTCGCGTCAATCGCCAGGACGCATGGCTGGCGATTTATCACGGCGTGACCGGCACTCCGCCCGCCTACTCGCTGGGCGCGCTTCTCCTCGACCAATACGATCCGTCGAAGGTAATTGCCAGGTCCCGCGAGCCGATCCTGCGTCCGGAGGCTCCATACGAGCGCGAGGGGTTTTTCGGGAGTGTGGTTTTCACCTGCGGCGTTCTGGTCGACGGCGATCTCGTGCGGATCTACTACGGTGCCGCCGACGACGTCACCGCGGTAGCTGACCTTTCGGTCGATGAAATTCTGGCCGGACTCGCGTAGCATGAGAGAGCCGGTGGTGCGTTCCGTGGCGCCGAGGGAGAACAGATCATGATTCCGCCGCTCGAGCGATTCGCCGCAAACCCGATCGTTCGGCCGTCGCAGATCAATTTTGCTCGAGCGTCAGGCGCCTTCAACCCGGGTGCAGCGATAGATCGTGGCAGCGGACGCGTGGTGCTCCTCGTTCGCGTTTTCGAGGAAGAGACCAAACGCTCCTGTCTGGCTCTAGCCCTTTCTTCGGATGGTGAGCGGATCGACGAAATCCTGGATCGGGCTGCAATCGGGCGCGAAGCCTCCTACGAAGAATGGGGGGTAGAGGATGCGCGCATCACGTATCTCGAGCAGGACCAGCTTTATGCGATCACCTATACCGGTTATTCGCCGTCCGGGCCGCGCGTTTGCCTCATCACGACTGACGATCTGCTCAAGCCTGAGCGTTATCAGCGTCACGGCCCGCGAATCACAGGGGACAACAAGAACTGCGTGATTTTTCCGCAGAAGATCGGCGGCATGTACGTCATCCTCCACCGACCAATGCCGCGGATCGAGCTGATAAAGGTCTCCGCCCTCGAAGACATCTGGCCGGGGGAGGGCGTCCCGCTCGTCGGCCCGAAGCCCAACACCTGGCGAAGCTCCCGAGTCGGCGCTGGAGCGCCACCGATCGCAACCGATATCGGGTGGCTACTTCCCTTCCACGGAGCCACGTCGGTCGAAGAAGGGAACGTCTATTCGATGGGCTGGTGCGTGCTCGACTCCGCTAACCCGGAAAAGGTTCTTTACGTTTCCGCCGTCCCTGCGCTGACACCCGAGGCTCCGTACGAGATCCAGCAGCAGCCGATTCCTCAGGTGGACATGGCCAACTTCATAAATGGTGTGCGCGTCGTCTTCCCCCAAGGGCTGGTCGAGCTGGGCGGCGATTTGCTGGTCTATTACGGCGCGGCGGACGTCTCAGTAGGGGGCGCGCGGGTGAAGAAAAGTGCCCTCGTCGCCGGGATCAAAAACGAGATCGCGCTCGGGCACACTGCCTCCCCGCTGTGACGTCGTGACCTTTGAACTCGGCATCAACTATTGGCCACGCCGAAGCGCCATGTACATGTGGCGCGAGCTCGACATTGGCGAGGTCCGGGAGGAAATGGCGCAGATCGCCGGTATGGGCTTCCAGGTCGTCCGCGTTTTCACGCTGGCGCAGGATTTTCTCCCCCAGTCGCTTACCGTTGCAAGCGACATGGTCGCAAACCTGGTGGAGGTTGTGCGCGCGGCGAAGGACGCCGGACTGAGAGTCGTGCCGACGCTCGTCGTCATAAACATGAGCGGTAAATTTTGGTGGCCGGAATGGATGCTGGATGCGCAGGGCCGCCCCGGCGATCTGTTCTCCGATCCGACGATCTTGCGCACTCAGTCGATGCTGGTCGAGACGTGCGCCCGCGCACTGGCCGGAGAAGACGCGATACGCGCGTTCGATCTGGCCAACGAGATCGACGATGCACAGCGTCCGCGAACGAGAGATGCCGGCTGGCTTTGGGCGTCGCTGTTGGCGAACGCGATAAGGCGCGTCGCTCCCGGCACGCCGATTCAGATTGGCGCGCACCTTCCGTCGCTCACAACCGAGAACTACATGCGCGTGGACGACGTCGGCGAGGTGGCCGACGAGGATTTGATGCACGCGTACCCGCTCTATTATCCCGGCGCGCGCTCATTTCTCGATCCGGACCTGGTGCCGTTCTCCTGCGCGCTGACCGCTGGGCTGTCGGGACGCGGCCGAGCTCCGCTCATGCAGGAGTTCGGGCTGTGCACCGCCCCGCCGGGATGTCCCGGGAAGACGATCACCGATAATTTTTTGGGGAAACCGCTCCAGCAATATCTGGCCTCGGAGGAAGAAGCGGCGGAGTACTACGACGCTGTCCTGAAGCGATTGGTAGCGATTGGCGCTTCCGGGGCGTACGCGTGGTGTTACGGTGACTACGACTCCCACCTCTTTGATCGGGCGCCGGTTGCGACCGCAATACGGGAACGAACCTTCGGACTCGTGAGAGCGGACGGGAGCGAAAAGCCCGCGGCCGCGGTGTTTCGGGAGTTCAGAAAACGCAGGGATGCCGATGCGCGCGCTGGCTCGCAGACAGCCGCGGCAGTTCCACGGGTGCTCGACTTGACCGCAGATGAGTATTATCGCGATCCGGGGAAGCACTTCGCGCGTCTCTATGCGAAGTGGGTGGCGCAGAGGCCTTCATGATCGCGCCACGAGGCTTGATTATCACTGCGCTCATTGCGCTCTGCGGCGTTCCCACTGGCTGCGGTCGGCGCGCGGAATTGACGGCGGCACCACGGGGTCCCGTCCCCCTGGCCATCAACCTCGCTCACCTTCGCCACCTTGGTCTCACCGCCGTAGTGAGAGGTGCGCCCGTTCGGGCTGTCTCACTCTACGCCGAGGCGCCGGATTATCGTCTCGTCGGCTCGCCTGCGCGCGATGGATTCGAGGGAATCGCCAGCGTCGACGACGCGGCGCGCGCGGCGGTGGTTTATTTGCGCGACTACGAATTGACCGGTGATGCGCGCTCGCACGACGAGGCGCTGGGGCTGCTCGCCTTCATCACCGCGATGGAACAGGGGGACGGGGAGTTCGTCAATTTCATCGACTCTGCCGGCCGACCGAACCTCAACGCACCCAGCAGCCGGAAAAGCATGTCGTACTGGGCAGCGAGAAGCATCTGGGCGCTCGCCGAAGCCGTGCGAGTTCTGGGTCCGAAGGATTCGACCCAGTTGAAGAGCATTCGCCCGGTGCTCGATCGCGCGCTGGTGCGGATGGCGCGCGAGATAAACGCCGGCCGCCTCATCGGTGAATCGACAACGGCCACAGCGGAAGCACTGCTCGGCGTACTCGCGCTGCAAAAGGCTGAGCCATCAACGGCCCGCTTGTCGTTGGGAGCGCGGACTGCCGACTTGCTCGCGGCGCATTCGGCGGGCACTACGCGAACTGCGCCGTGGGGCGCACATATCGATGGTCCCGGGGTCGCCTGGCACGCGTGGGGATCGCGATCCACCGAGGCACTTGCGACCGCCCAGAGCACGCTGGGCCGAGCCGAGTATGGTGCTTCGGCCAGAAAGGAGGCTGACGGTCTGTGGGGACGTTTCCTTCTCGCTGGACAAATTCCCTCAACGGTCGCGAGTGACGGAACCACCACCTGGTATCCGCAGATCGCTTACGGCATCGGCTCCATTGTAGATGGATACCTCGCACTGGCGGAAGTCAGCAGCGACCCCCGCTACGCCGTCTTCGCTGGACTGGCCGCCGGTTGGTTTCTCGGCACGAACGCCGAGCGCTTGAGCATGTACGATGAAAGGACAGGTCGGACGTTCGATGGGATTGACGGTCCGAATCCGTTGAAGTCGAATCGGAACTCGGGAGCGGAGTCGACTGTCGAAGCGCTGTTAGCACTTCAGCGTGTAACCAGCAATCCGGTTGCGGCGGAGTACCTCCGTTATCGCCCGGTGGGCGAGCTCTCGACGTCGCTGGCGGGCGTCCCGAATCAGCGTGAATATGTCGGCCCCGCAGGCGAGAGTCTTATGCTTCGCCGAGGGGAGTCGGGTGTCGAGATAACGAGGACTCGAGCGGGAAAGGCCACGCCCCCAATCACGCTGACCTACTGGCCGGCCGCAAATCCTCCCGAGACTCGTCTCGCCATGCGTCTCGCAGCGCAATGGAACACAGAGAACCCCGATGTTCAGGTGCGCGTTCAACCGTTACCAGCAGGCCGCTCCTCCGAAGAAGTGCTGCTGGCGGCAATAGTTGCGAGAGCCACTCCGGACGTGAGCTCGAATGTCTCGTCGGCACTGCTGGCGCGCCTGGTCCGGGCGGGCGGCGTCGTGCGGCTCGACAATCGTGTCGCAACGTCGGCTCGACTCAAGGAGCGCACGAACGCGGCGATGCTGGCTTCGCTTCGTCTGCCCGACGGCGGGATCTACGCGTTTCCCTGGAAGACGAATCCGGAAATGCTGATGTACAACGTGGACCTTCTTGCCGCGGCAGGGGTGCGACCCCCGCGTACGCACAGCGAGCTTCTCCAGGCTTTCAAGCGACTCACGCGCGACACCGATGGCGACGGCCGACCCGATCGATGGGGGCTTTGGGCCACCCTCAAGACGACGTGGTACGAGCGATTCTACGATTTCTACCCGCTATACCTCGCGGGCTCCGGTGGAAAAACGCTGATAGTGAACGGAAAGGTGCTATTCGAGAATGAAGCGGCGGTGGCAGCACTCGAGCTCTTTCGGCGCGGATTCGCTGAAGGGGGACTGCCGCACTCGAACTTCGCGATAGGGCGCGATCCCTTCATTGATGGAACGGTCGCGATGAAAATCATAGGACCGTGGTTCCTGAAAGAGCTGAACGAGCTGAAAGTGGTTGGTTTGCACTTCGACGTCGTCCCCGTGCCGGCGGCGGATTCGGCGGATCCCGACAAGCACTTCGCCTTCGCCGATCTCCGCAGCATTGCGATCTTCTCGACGACCAGGCACCCGGACGAGGCGGCGCGCTTTGTGGCGTATCTCACATCGCCCGCCGCCGATCGCCTGCTGCTGGAGGAAGCCAGCCAGCTGCCATACCGCCGAGGACTTTCGACGGATCCCCGCTTTACGGCTTCGCTCCGAACCTGGCCCACGCTCTCGACGTATGCAAAGTATGTCGAGCGGACTCGCGACATCGACGTGGATCCCGACGTGGTAGAAATATTTGACCTGATCTCGGAAGCCTACGAAGAGTCCGCCATCTACGGCAAAGTCCCGGTGCGACAGGCACTGGCACACGCAGCTGCTGAAGCGAGGAACATCGTGAATGCGCGCTGAGCAGCGGTCGGGGTCGTTGATGGCGGCGCCTTATGCGGTTTTTTTGCTCGCGATCGCCGCGTATCCGATCGTGTTCGCGCTCGTGCTCGTCTTTCTCCGGTGGGATCTCGTCACTTCCCCATCCTTTGCGGGCTTCGACAACCTGAGGCTGTTGATACACGACGGACGCTTCTGGCGCGCCGTCGCGAATACATTCGTCTTCCTCAGCATCCACGTGCCGCTGCAGATCGTGACCGCCCTCGGCCTCGCATTGGCGCTCAATCGAAAGCTGGCAGGACGGGGTTTCTGGCGGGCGGCGTTCTTCCTTCCAGTCGTCATCTCGGGCGCCGTCGTTGCCATTCTCTGGAGTAATCTCTACGCCACCGACGTCGGATTGATCAACAAGCTGCTCGTCCGCATTGGCTTGGCACCCGTGTCCTGGCTCACCGATCCGAACACGGCAATGCCCGCGATTGCCGTGATGGTGACGTGGAAGAACGTCGGCTTCTACGTGATCATCTATCTGGCTGGGCTGCAGTACATCCCGCGCAGCTGCCAGGAAGCGATCGAGATCGAGGGCGCATCGGCGTGGCAACGCTTCAGATACCTGACGCTGCCGTCGCTGCTGCCGCAAACGATTCTCGTGGTCACGCTCTCGACGATCAACGGTTTTCAGCTCTTCATCGAGCCGTACGTAATGACCGGAGGCGGTCCGCTGCGTCGTACGTACTCGGTCGTGCTTTACCTGTACACCAACGCCTTTGCGTATCAGAAAATGGGTTACGCCGCCACGATCGGTGTAGCGCTGGCGCTGATAATCGGCGCGGTCGTACTCGTCCAGCGCCGAGTGATCGGCAGGGCGGAGGCGCTGTGAGGACTCTCCGCCGAATCGGTTTGTATGTGGGGCTGGCTGTCGCGGCGCTTACCTTCATCTATCCGTTTCTCTGGATGGCTTCGAGCACGTTCAAGCCGCGTGAAGAGTTCGGATCGCTGGCGCTGATACCGGCCCATTTCACGCTCGACAATTACCGCACAATGTGGGCACGCGCTCCGTTCGGCCGCGCGCTGCTGAACAGCACAATGGTCGCCACGACGATCACCCTGGCTGTTCTGGTATTTGGCTCTATCACGGCCTACGCGATGGCGCGCCTGTCATTTCGCGGGCGCCCCGTGCTCAACGCCGCGACGATGGCAGTGCTGCTGATCCCCGGCCAGCTGACGCTGATTCCCCTCTACACGCTGATCGTACAGCTCGGCTGGATCGACACTTACACGGCGCTCATCGTGCCTTATCTCTTCAACGCTACCGCGATCCTGATGATGCGACAGTTTTTTCTTCAGATCCCGCAATCACTCATCGACGCCGCGCGGATGGACGGAATGAGTGAGATGCGGATTCTGTTCACGATTTTCTGGCCGCTCTCGAAGCCGGTACTCTCGATCGTCGCGATCTTTACCTTCATGGGATCGTGGAACGAGGTCCTCTGGCCTCTCCTCGTCGTGCGGGATCAGCAGCTCATGACGCTGCCGCAGCTGCTTACGGTTTTTGCGCTCGGGGGAGGAGCCGGATCCGTCGGCGTATCGCTCGCCTCGGCGATGGTTTTGGTGATACCAGTTGTGGTCGCCTACGCGTTTCTGCAGAGAAACTTCATCGAGAGCATGGCCGGAGCAGGGATAAAAGGATGACAACATAGATGCCCGCCGTCACCTTCGATCACATCCGGAAGAGCTTTGGCGACATCACGGTCGTCGAGGATTTCGACCTCGTCGTGGGCGATGGCGAGCTGCTAGTGCTGGTCGGAGGCTCAGGCTCCGGCAAATCGACGATCCTCCGCATGGTCGCCGGCCTCGAGGAAGTCACCTCAGGCACGATCAGAATCGACGAGCGCGATGTCACCCAGCTGCCTCCGCGCGAGCGCGACGTCGCGATGGTGTTCCAGGATTATGGGCTCTATCCGCACATGACAGTGCGCGAAAACCTTTCTTTGGGGCTCCGTCTCAGGAAGGTCGCGCGCGAGGAGACCGACCGGCGTGTCACGTGGGCAGCGGGAATGCTGGGCCTCGCGCCGCTGCTCGATCGCAAGCCGAAGCAGTTATCCGGTGGGCAGCGCCAGCGGGTGGCAATGGGCCGCGCCATGGTGCGCGAGCCAAAAGTGTTTCTGTTCGACGAGCCGCTGTCCAATCTGGACGCCGGCCTTCGCGGGCAGATGCGTATCGAGATCGGAGGCCTTCAGAGAAGGTTGAAAACGACGACCATCTACGTCACGCACGACCAGGTGG
>JALYYH010000289.1 GCA_030946665.1 Gemmatimonadota bacterium | reverse complement strand
CAAGATTCTGAAGGAGCTGGTCCTCCGGCCGATCGAGGCACCGCTGGACGATTGTGTGTGGCGATCGGAGGACGGAGCCGAATTCGACACGGCTGGTCTGGCAGCGCACTGCATCGCGCTCCTCGAGAAACAGCTCTGAGCGCTGCGGTGATCAGCGAAGGCGATAAGGCACCCGACTTTTCGCTCGAGGCCGACGACGGTACCATCGTGTCTCGCGATTCCCTCGCTGGGCGGAACGTGATTGTGTTCTTCTATCCAAAGGACAACACGGCCGGCTGAACCCAGGAAGCGTCCGCGTTTCGCGACGCGTTTCCCCGGTTCGGGGAACTGGATGCGGCAGTGATCGGAGTCAGCCCGGATAGTCTCGAATCACACCGAAAATTCAAGAAGCAGCTCGGCCTTCCCTATCGTTTACTCTCGGATGAAGGTCATCGGGTCGCCGACGCCTTTGGCGTCTGGAAGGAGAAATCCATGTACGGCCGTAAGTACATGGGGATCGAGCGCACGACGGTGATCATCGACCGTAAAGGGCGCGTCGCGCGGATCTTTCCCAAGGTCAAGATTCCCGGGCACGTTGAGGAAGTGGAAAAGGCCCTTGGCGCGCTCGGCTGAGCGGGGGCCTCTTAGGGCGAAGTAGCTGGCACCGGTGCTTTCCTGCCGTCGTCGATGCCGTAACCGAGCACCATCGTGCCGAGGACCAGTGCAGCCGATGTGAGCATTGGTACCGTCTTCCCGAAATGATCGTAGGAAAAGCCGGCCCATAGCGGGATGATCACGCGCGACAATCCGCCGAATGTCTGCTGCACTCCCATGTAGAGGCCGCGCTCCCTGCTCGAGATCACCCGAGACAACATCGACGTCACGCACGGAAACGTGAAGGCGGTCCCGAGCGGGATGAGCGCCACCGAGACAGCCAGCATCGGATATCCGCGCACGAGAGGAAGCGTCGCCAGGCCGGTCGCGAGAAGCGCGAGACCAACGCGCGACAACTGTGCCTCACCGTATCGATCTACCATCTTCCCCAGAATTCCGGCGCGTGTCACGACCGCGATGACTCCGACGTAGGTGTAGAAGATCCAGATCTTGTCTTTCCCGACGCCAAACTTGTCGGCGAGAAACAGTGCCAGGATCGCCATCAGTCCCGAGAACGCCCCCATCGCTATCGCGTAAATCCAGATCAGGCGCGCAGCCGGGTCATTCGGGTGAGCGATGACGTGAGCGATGACGGTCCGCGACGCTCTCGGCTTCTTCTCGTGCGCCTCAGTCATGTCGCGTGACTCGCGCAGGAATCGCCGGGCGAAGATGATGTTCACCAGACACAAACTCGCAGCCGCGAGGCCCGGCCCGCTTCTGCCGAACTTCAACGCGACGCCCCCGATGGCTGGTCCGATCGCCACGCCCACGTTCGTCGCGGCAGAAAGCCAACCGAGCGCCTTGGCGCGATTCTCCGGCTCGACGGAATCCGCGACATACGCCTGAATGACACCGACGGTCCCGCCACCAGCGCCCTGAACTACGCGGGAGAGCAGCAGCAGCCAGATCGAGGTCGCGTACGCGAAAACCACGTACGCTATGCATGATGCCGTGAGTCCCACGAGAAGTGCAGGTCGCCTGCCGTAGCGATCGGAGAATCTGCCCCACAGCGGAGCGCTCAGCAGCTGCGCCGCAGTGAACGCGCCCATGAGTATCGCGACAACGAGAGCGCCCCCTCCCATCTCGCGCGCGTAGAAAGGCATCAGCGGGATGATCATCAGCAATCCCACCATGTCCACGAAGTTCGTGATGATCAGCACGAACAACTTCCCGCTCGCGACCTTCGACACCCGTCCGGTCACGGCCGACGCTCTCCCACGCAGAGGCGAGGCCATCTAATCCTCCGTCTTGCCGAGCGCGGCGGGGGGGACGGCTCTGCCGACGATTCCCGCGAGGGCGATGATGGTGAGCAGGTACGGAATCATCTCGATGAACTGCGACGGGATCGCATGACTCCCCTGCAGCTGTATCTGCAGCGTCTCCGCCGCGGCAAACAGCAGACAGGCGAGCGCGGCGCGAATCGGACTCCACCGCCCGAAGATCACCGCCGAGATGGCGATGAATCCGCGACCCGCGGTCATCTGATCCGTGAACTGGTGCTGATCGAGAGCGAGATAGACTCCACCCAAACCAGCGAGAATCCCCGAAATCGCTACCGCAAGTAGTCGGACGCGCTTCACGCTCACACCGACGCTCTCGGCGGCCTCGGGATGCTCGCCAGCCGCGCGCACGCGCAAGCCGAAGGGCGTCCTGTAAATCACGAATGCGACCAGCGGCGCCACCAGAAGCCCCATCCAGAGAAGAGGGTTGTCGAATCCAGCTGCTTTGATATTACCCCCGAACCCCGGCACCCTCGGCGAGTTGGACGAGCTGGCGAACAGGAGCTTGAGAAAAAATCGGGTGACGCCGATGGCGAGAAGGTTGATCGCAACGCCAACGACGACCTGATCGGCGCGATAGCGGATCGTGGTGATCGCATGGATGAGCGCGAGGGCAAGTCCGCCGAGTGTGCCGCTCAGCACGCCGATCCACGGACTCCCCGAGTAGTGAGTGCCGACGACAGCCGCGAAAGCGCCGCCCAACATGAACCCTTCGAGCGTAAGACTCACGATTCCCGACCGCTCGGCTACCACTCCGCCGCTTGCCGCGAAGAGATACGGGATCGCGATGCGGATCATCTGGGTCAGGAATGAAAGCGGGTTCACGCGTCGCTCAGTTTGCGGGCACCGCGCAATATTCTTCGTACTTCAGGCACCGAAGTCGCGACGGCGATGATGACGACGCCCTGCAGCACGTCCATCATCTGCTTCGGTACGAAGGCGTGGATCGCCAGGCCGCCCTGCGAGAGTGTCGCAAAGAAAAACGCGGCGAGCAAAACACCGATCGGGTGGTTTCTGCCAACGAGCGCGACGGCGATGCCGAGGAAGCCGGCACCGCTCGCAAACCCATCTTCATAGTAGTGCTTGTAGCCGAGCACGTAGTTGATGCCACCGATTCCGGCGATGATGCCCGAGAAGGTGAGCGCCTTCATCCACACCCGTCCGACATTGATTCCCCCGTACTCCGCCGCCTGGGGCTGCAATCCAACCGCGCGCAGCTCGTATCCTCCGCGCGCGCGAAAGAGGTAGAACCAGACTGCTAGTGCAACCAGAAGTGCCACGATCAGAGAGAGATTCGCGGCGGATCCGTGGAATCTCGGGTTGATGTCAGCGAGGCGAGGGAGCACTCCGGCGTGGATCTCCGGAGTGTGCAGAGTCTCGGGAACGTGCAGATGCCCGGCGATGAACCAGTTGAGCAGCGCGAGCACGACGAAGTTGAGCATGATCGTCACGATCACCTCGTGCGCTCCGAATCTCGTTTTCAGATAAGCCGGCACCGCGCCGACCACGCCACCGGCGCATCCAGCCGCGATCGTGCAGAGGATGAGCGCAATGACAAGCGGTGTTGCGCCAGGAAGCACGAGACCTGTCAGCGCGGCGGCGAATCCTCCGGCGGCGAGCTGGCTCTCACCTCCGATGTTGAACAATCCGGCGCGCAACCCAAACGAGACAGCCAGACCAGTGAAAGAGAGCGTCGTCGCCTTGTAGAGGACCTGGCCGAATCCGTAGGCATTTCCCCAGGTTCCTTCGAGCAGCAAACGATAGACAACGGCTGGCGATTGCCCGTAGCTCAGAATCAGAAGGTCGCCGCAGATCAGCGCGACGAGGAGCGCGACGAGTGGTGGAATGAGCGCTTCTTCCGCGCGCTCGCGCCAGGGAGTTCCGGAAACTGTTGGCCGCTCACTTCCGACCACCGACGAAGCGCTCACGCGGCGTTTCCTTTCTTGGTCCCGATCATGTATTCGCCGAGCACTTCCTCGCTGGCCTCAGATGCAGGCATCACAACGGCGAACTTGCCGCGATACATGACGGCGATGCGATCCGACAACGCCAGCACCTCATTGAGCTCGGCGCTCACCAGAAGAATTGCCTTGCCTTTCGATCGAGCTTCGAGCAGCTGTTGGTGGATGAACTCGATGGCGCCGACGTCGACGCCGCGAGTCGGCTGGGATGCGAGCAGAACGGAGAAGCTGCGCCCCATTTCCCGGGCTACGACGACCTTCTGCTGGTTGCCGCCGGACAGCGCTCGTGCGGCGAGAAGCGGATTCCCGGGTCTGATGTCGAAGGCGGAGATCTCCTCGAACGCGTTCTCCATCACGCGATCCTTGTCGATCACGCCTCGCTTGGCGAAATACTTCTGGACGCCGAGTATCAGGTTGTCGGCGACGGTGTACTCGAGGATCAACCCGCGACGATGGCGGTCCTCGGGGATGTGCGAAAGTCCGGCATCATGTCGTGCCGCCACGGGGCGCCGTGTGATGTCGACGCCATCGATCAGGATGTCGCCGCTCAGAACCGTTCTCAAGCCGGCGAGTGCCTCGACGAGCTCGGTCTGACCGTTGCCCTCAACACCCGCAATGCCGAATACTTCGCCGGGCTTGACGCTGAAGCTCACGCCATCGACCACCCGAATCCCACGCAAGCTACTGACGTTGAGGTTTCTGACTTCCAGGCCCTGGTCCGGTTGTGGACCGGAAGGCCGTGCGATCGGTTGAATTCTCTTGCCCGCGGAAAGAGACACCTCTCGGCCAACCATCGCGCGCGCTATATCGGTGGCCGTAGTTTGCGAAGTCTTGATGCGGGCCACCGTCTGACCGATGCGCATGACCGTGATCGTGTCGGAGAGGTCCACGACTTCGTCGAGACGGTGGGTGATCAGAACGATCGTCGCTCCATTGTCGCGCAATCTGCGCAGGACCGCCCACAGCTCTCGCACTTCTGGTGGCGAGAGCACCGCGGTGGGCTCGTCGAGCACGAGGATCCTGGCTCCGCGAAACAGCACCTTGAGGATCTCCACACGCTGTGCTTCGCCAACGGAGAGATCCGAAACGAGCCTGTCGGGCGCGATCACCAGTCCCGTCTCGTTGGAGAGCTTGCGCACTTCATCGGCGGCGCGCTTGTAGTCGAGAACGACGAATCTCGTTCTGGGCTCGCACCCCAGCACCAGATTCTCTGCCACAGTCAGCGTCGGAACCAGCATGAAGTGCTGGTGGACGATCCCGATGCCCGCGGCAATCGCATCACTCGTGGACCAGCCCGTCACGTCGCGCCCATTCACCTCGACGCACCCGGCATCGGGGTTCATGAGGCCGCCGAGTATCCGCATCAACGTCGATTTGCCGGCGCCGTTCTCTCCGACCAGGGCGTGGATCTCGCCCGGCATCACCTCGAGAGATGCGCCCCGATTGGCACGGATGGGCCCGAATGACTTGTCGATCCCGACCATTCGAATTGCCGGGACTGCGGAAGTCTGCCCCCGAGCAGCGGGCACCGTCGACGCGGTCCCGCTAGTCATCGTTCGCTGGGCACCTTGATGCGTCCAGCAATTATCTCCTGCTTCAGCTCCTCGACGCGCGCGTGCACGCTGTCCGGAATGAGCCCACGGTTCCGATTATCGTAGATATAGCCGACGCCGCCCTCTTTCAGTCCGAACGAGTAGATCCCGCCCTTGAAGGTGTGGCTCTGCACCCTGCGAATCGCATCGAATGTCGCGGTGTTCACTCCCTTCACCATGGATGTGAGGACGTGTCCCGGCGCCTCGTCGTTCTGATCGGAGTCGACGCCGATCGCGAGACTGTTGGTCGCGCGCGCGGCTTCGAAGACCCCTTGCCCAGTGGAACCGGCGGCGTGGAAGATTACTTCGACACCCTGGTTGTATTGGCTGAGTGCCAGCTCCTTGCCCTTGCCGGGATTCTTGAACGCGTCGGGTGTGACCCCCGCGTATTGGGCGATGACCTGACAGTCGGGACACACCTTTTTCACGCCCGCGCGATAGCCCGCCTCGAATTTGTGAATGAGCGGGATGTCCATTCCGCCGACGAATCCTACTTTCTTCGTGTGACCGACGAGCGCAGCCAGCGCACCAACGAGGTACGATCCTTCCTCCTCGCGAAACTTGAGCGCGGCGACATTGAACGGCGGCGGAATGACGTTTCCATTCTTGTCGGTGGCCAGTGCGTAATCGATTCCCGCGAACGCGGTGCCGGGATATTCCTTTGCGAGGTTGGCGAGATCATCGGTGAAGATGAAGCCGACGCCGATGACGAGGTTCATTCCCTCCGCGGCCAGCAGTCTCAATCCCGCCTCGCGATCTGCTCCCTCGCCGGGCTCGATGAACCGTACGTTGGAGCCGAGCATCTTCGTCGCGCTGTCGGCACCGGCGTAGGCGCCGTCGTTGAACGATTTATCGCCTCTGCCGCCGACATCGAGCACGATGCCCGTTCGGATGGGGGAAAGCTCCTTTCCCTCGGCCTTGGCGCTCCGGCGGGTGAAGAGGAGAGCGATGTGTACGGCGAGCAGGAGGGAAGTGACGATGATCAGTTTTCTCATCTGGACAGAAGAATCGCCCAGAACACACCCGGTTTCAAGACGAAGAGCCGATGCCGGTTGAGTGCAATGAAGAAAGTCGCTAGGCCAATGCCAGTCGAGCGCAAAGAAGGAGCAGTGGTTCCATGCGAGTCGAGTGCAAAGAAGGAATTATCGGGCAATGGTTGGCTGAGCACAAAGAAGGGATCGTGGGTCCCCCTTTCAAACGTATCCCGCCGCGCATTGATTTCAGCACATGGCCGGACGAATACGGACGCGCTTTCTCGTAGTGGGGAGCGGAGTTGCTGGTCTTCACACTGCATGGCGCGCTTCCGCGGACGGCGACGTGATGGTGCTGACGAAGCGGTCGCTGTTCGATAGCGCGACCGCATATGCGCAGGGCGGAATCGCCGCCGCGCTTGGTGCCGGAGATTCGCCAGAGCTGCACCGGCAGGACACACTCGCGGCGGGCGCGGCGCTGTGCGATGCGAAGGCGGTAGAGGTCCTGGTTGAGGAGGGCCCGGCGCGGGTCCGCGAGCTGGCGACCGCGGGAGCACACTTCGACCTCGAGCCCGGCGGAAACTTCAAGCTCGGTCGTGAAGCCGCACACTCCCGCCGGCGCATCGTTCACGCGCACGGGGACCAGACTGGTGCTGAAGTGGCGCGCACCCTGATCAAGCGCGTGAGGGAGAGCGAGAACATCGAAGTGCTGGAGAAAGCTCGCATCCTCGATCTCATAGTCGAGGATGGCGTGACGTTCGGCGTGCGCGCGGCGGTCGCGGGGAAGCCGGTCGAGATCATCGCCGATGCGACGGTACTGGCGACTGGGGGTTGTGGGCAAGTCTACCGCTACACCACCAACCCACAGGTGGCGACCGGCGATGGGTACGCGATCGCGCACCGGGCGGGCGCTACGCTCGCCGACATGGAGTTCGTGCAGTTTCATCCGACCGCGCTCGACACCCCCGAAAACCCGCTGCAGTTGATCTCGGAAGCGGTGCGGGGCGAAGGGGCAGTGCTGCTGAACGAAGAGGGCGAGCGCTTCATGCTGAAGAAGCACCGGCTCGCGGAGCTCGCACCCCGGGATGTGGTAGCGAGAGAGATTTTCCGGCAAAAGGCTGGTGGGAGGCGAGTCTGGCTCGATGCGCGGATGCTTGGACCCGTGTTCGAGCAACGATTCCCCGGAATTTTCGCGATCTGTCGCGCTCGCGGCGTCGATCCGTCCAAGGACCTGATTCCGGTCACGCCGGCGGCGCACTATATGATGGGCGGGATCGTGACGGACTTGCGTGGCAGGGCAAGCCTCAACCGGCTGTACGCGTGCGGCGAGGTGTCACGCACGGGCGTTCATGGCGCCAATCGACTCGCCTCCAACTCTCTGCTGGAGGGACTGGTGTTCGCGGAGCGCGTTGCCAGAGACATGATCGAAGTGAAGAAGCCGCCGAGTCCGCCGCGCAAAAAGAATTGGGAAGTTCCGGCGCTGCGGGATCGCGGCGCGGCCCAGGTCGCCGCCGACACGATCAGGCAGGTGATGTGGGATTACTGCGGCATCGACCGCAGTGCCAAGGGCCTCAGGCTCGGCCTCGCGAAGCTCACCGAGATTGAGTCGCGCCTGCCGGAAGGGGCGACCGAGGAAAGGAACATGGTGCAGACGTGCCTGCTGATCGCCGATGCGGCGCTGTTGAGAAAGGAGTCGCGCGGGGGACATTATAGAAGCGATTTTCCCCGCGCCAAACGCAAGTGGAGTGGCAAGCACATAGAATGGTAGACACGACGGCCGCAATGTTCGCCGAGCTGCAGACAGAGATCAGGAATCTTGCGCGCGCCCGCAACGCGGTCATCATCGCTCACAACTACGAGCGACCGGAGGTGCAGGATGTCGCTGATTTCGTCGGCGACTCGCTCGGCCTGAGCAGGGAAGCGGCGAAGACAAAAGCCGACGTGATCGTGTTCTGTGGCGTGCACTTCATGGCCGAGACGGCGGCCGTGCTGTCGCCCCGGAAAACGGTGCTGCTGCCCGACCTCGCTGCCGGATGCTCGTTGGCGGCGACGATCGATGGAGAGCAGCTGATCGCCTGGAAAGCCGAGCATCCGGGAGCGGTGGTGGTGTCGTACGTGAACACGACGGCGGAAGTCAAGGCGGAGAGTGACTACTGCTGCACCTCCGGCAATGCGGTCGAGATCGTCAACTCCATTCCTCTC
>JALYYH010000085.1 GCA_030946665.1 Gemmatimonadota bacterium | reverse complement strand
TCGAACGCTTTCTGCTTCCGCCCGAGGGTCTCGTCGCGCTCGGCGTGGCATCGTACTACCAGGATTATCTGGGCGCGAGCGCGATCACAGTCGGCAACGAGTATGGTCTCCCCACCAACTACTGGGCGTGGCTTGGCGGGCACCAGGTGCGGCGCGCCGGGTCGGTATATCTCGCCGGACAGGCATTCGCGATCCCCTTCCTGCTTTTCTTTCCGATGGTGACCGCCTGGGTTCTGCCACGGGCCCAACGCTCCGCGTGGAAAACCATCGGCTACTCGATCATCTGCATCGCGTTGCTCCTCACCCTCACGCGGATGACGATCATCGTGGCGATGATCCAGCTGCTGTTGTTCATTCTGTTGCGGCGGCGTCCGGAATGGGCAGTCGCGGGCATCGCGGTCGCGACGATGGCTTTCCTCACCGCGCTGGTCGGATTGCCCGGATTTCCCACGTTCGTTCTCAACACACTCTCCGGTCAGGAGGCGAGTACGGCGGGTCACCTCACGAACTGGTCGAACGGGGTGCTGGCATTCTTCGAGCAGCCATGGGGGTTCGGGTTGGGAACAGCGGACGCAGCGGCACTTCGATCGGGCCTCGAGAACATCACGGGCGACAATCTGTATCTCACCTACGCCGTCGAGATGGGACTGGCCGGAGTGGTCCTGCTGGTCCTCATCCTCGCCTCGATCATGGGGCACGCGTTGAATCTTCTGCGGAGCGGGATCACCGAGGCGGAGCGACGGATGGGTACGGTGATCTGGCTGGCGGCGATCGGACTCGCTATCAATGGAATGACGGCGGTGGTATTCAATTCGATCACACTAGCGTGGCTGTTCTTCTGGCTGGCAGGTGCCGTCGTCACGCGCTCGCAACGTCTAACTCAGAGCCACGAAAGCTGGCAAGTCGGAGCTCTCCTTCTGGAGTAGCGGATAGCTCAGATCCTTCGCGGCTACCAGGGGATTCTCGACTGGCCATTGGATCCCAAGCAGCGGATCGTTCCACAATACCCCGCGTTCGTCTTCGGGCGCGTAGAACTCCGTGCACTTGTACGTGACATCGACGCCGTCCGACAAGGCGCAGAAACCGTGGGCGAATCCGGCCGGAATCCAGAGGGCGCTCATGTCGTTGTCATCGAGAGTGACGCCAACCCACTTTCCGAACGTCGGTGATCCGCGACGGATGTCAGCCGCGACATCGAAAATCCTTCCGCGCACCGCCCGCACCAGCTTCCCCTGTGGGCGATTCAGCTGGTAGTGCATTCCGCGCAGAACCCCTTTCGCCGATCTGCTGTGGTTGTCCTGCACGAAGCGGGCATCGATGCCGGCTTCGGCAAAGGTGGCTGCGTTGAAGGACTCGAGAAAGAAGCCGCGCTCGTCCCGAAAAACGCGGGGCGTGACGATAAAAACACCGGGCAATTCCGTCTCACGGATCTCGAGCCGCGATGAACTCACGTTCTGGCACCACGCAGCTTGGCGCGAGCTTCGCGCAATTTCTGCTCTACCACTCGCAGCATTTGGGTAACAGGAATCTCTGTAACGCCGTAGCTCGTTTCCGGGCGCGAGCCCGTTTTTACGGCGCGCACCTGCTCGTGTCCTTCACCGAGCGGCAAGTACCATCGATTGATCCAACGGAATATGGCGATGGTGGGCACACCTAGTGCTCCCGCAATATGCATTGGCCCGCTGTCGTTGCAGATGAGAAAGTTGCACTGCTGGATCAACGCCATCAGCTCGCGGACCCCGACCTTCGCGAGTACGACGCCTGGGACGTCTCCGATCGCCGCGCCGTATCCCGCCGGATCGACGAAGGCCAGCACGCGAACGCCTGCCTGCGCCACGATTGTCCTGGCCAGCTCCGTGAACCGCTCGAGCGGCCAGCGGTTCTCGAGGACGCTGGCGCCCGGATGAATGCCAACGATCAGGTCGCCCGGCGCGATACCATTCATGGCGAGAAACTCACGGGCCCATGATCGCTCGACGTGAGAAACTTCGAGTGTGGGACTGTCAGCTTTGACGGAACCGCCGAGCGGCGTCAGAAGAGCCTGCCACTGATCGATCTTTATCGTATCGCGCGAGTCGATCAGAATCGCATCAGTGAGAGCCATGTCACTCATTCCAAAAGCAATGCCGATGCGCCGCCGGGCACCAGACAGCCCAAGCAAGACGTGCTCTCGAAGGTGAGGCCGGCACTGAAAGGCGATATCAAACTCGCGCCCACGAAGATCTCTCACGACGCGAAGCAGCTCACCGAGGCGATATCGAAGCGGATTGAAGCTGCCTGCTGCATCCCAATCGAGATTGGTTTCGATGAACACGTCAACCAGTCCGGTTCCACGGAATAATTCTGCGGCATGCGCGCGCGCGAGCAGGGCGATCTCCGCCCCCGGAAAAAGCGCCCGCAGCCGCGCCAGAAATGGAAGGGTCAAAATCACGTCACCGATGTGCCAAAGCTCGACCACCAGTATCCGCGACGGTGTCGCTGTTTTCAGTAGAATCTTCGAATGAGGAGCGATAACTTCTCACTCACTGTGAGCCCTGTCAAATCAACGCAGCACGAGTATCCCGATTGGTGAGTGACTCAACCGTTCTCGTACTCCTCAGCGCTTACAACGGTGCGCGATACATAGGCGAACAATTGGAGAGCATTCGCGCCCAGACGTTTCGCGACTGGCGACTCCTCATTCGCGACGACGGCTCGTCGGATCAGACACCGTCGATACTAGAGAGCTTCGCCGCGTCGGATCCCCGAATCGAGGTACTCAGCGATACCTACGGCAACGTCGGGCCGTTCGCCGGGTTTGGATTGCTGCTCTCTGCAGCCGCGCAAACGAACGCCCGTTTCGTGTTTCTTTCCGATCAGGATGACGTCTGGATCCCGACCAAGATGGCGACCCAGCTCGCGACGCTTCGGAGCGCTGAGAAGAAATATGGAGCTACGCATCCGATACTCACACACAGTGACCTGGAGGTGGTCGGAGAAAAGCTGGAGCCTGTTCATCACTCCTTTCGCGAGTTTCAGGGTTTCTCCCACGACGTCGATGATCCACTCCAGACCCTGCTCATCCACAGTGGAATGATGGGCTGCACCATGGCGATGAATCGTGCCCTGCTCGACGTCGCTGTGCCCCTCCCCGCCGGCTCATCGCACGACTGGTGGGTCGGCCTGTGCGCGGCCGCCACCGGAACGGTGCTCCCCAGCAGTGAGCGAATGGTGCGGTACCGACAGCACGGGGCCAACACCATCGGTGCACACCCTAAGCGCGCGTTTTTCTCCCGGATCGTCCAGCATCCGTTCGATTCCATCTCCGAAGCGTTTGTGGCCTTTGATGTCGGCGTGATGCAAAGCCACGCGCTAAAAGACAGACTGGAGCAAATAAAGTTTGGCGACGCTGCAACTCTACGGCGAGTGGACCGATATACCGACGTCTACAGCTCACGATCTTTTCGCTCGCGCATCAGATCCTTGCGTGAATCAGGCGCAAAACCTCGGCGCTCGCTGTCGCGAGTGTTCCTTCTTGGGATCATCGCTGTTTTCCCGCGCTGGAAAAGGAAGCGACAGCGTGTTTGACGGTGACTCGCGCCAGTGTTAACGGTTGCGCTCGACGCCGAGCACACACGGCAGTCCCGAGCCGGGATAGCGCGATATGCCCGGTCACTTGCACGGGAGCTAACGGCCCTCGGCGAAGTCAGGGTCATCGAGATGGGAGCCGGCAACGTAGTCAAGCGAGGCACAATCGCGAAGAAAATCCTGACCGCCCGCCAGGATTTTGCCTGGTATCCCTGGCTCGCCCGACGCGCAGCACATGCACAGGGCGCGGACGTATACCACTCTCCGCTTCCCCGCGGTCCGATCACTCGCGGCTCGCTGCCATTTGTCACGACAGTGCACGATCTTGTCCCGTTTCGATTTCCGGAGACGATGACCCGCTGGCCCAGGCTTTACAGCTCCCTCGTGTTTCGAAGGGTGCTCGACGCGGCAGATCGAATCATTGCGGTTTCGCAGGACACTGCCGATGACCTCACCGCACTCGCCGGAGTTTCGCCAGACAAAATCCGGGTAATCCCAAATGG
>JALYYH010000082.1 GCA_030946665.1 Gemmatimonadota bacterium | reverse complement strand
ACCGTGTTCTTGGAATTGATTTTCACCAGCACCAGCTGCAGGGGTTCTTCGATGTTCCGGTGGATCACCTGTACGCGGCGCCGGTTTTCGTTTCGCATTACAGAAAGAAGAATTTGCACGACCTCGTTGTCGTGGCACCCGATGTAGGGTCGGCCAAAATGGCGAGGGGATTTGCGAAGAGGCTGAACGGCTCCCTCGCGATCATCGACAAGAGACGTCCGAAGCCGAACGTGTCGGAGGTCGTCAATGTCGTCGGTGAAGTTGAAGGAAGGGACTGCTTGCTCGCGGACGACATGATAGACACCGCGGGCACCGTGTCCGAAGCAGCAACGGCCCTGAAGGAGCTGGGTGCGCGCGACATCTACGTATGCGCAACGCACGCACTTCTTTCCGGACCAGCGGTGGAGAGACTTTCGAAGGCGCCGATCAAGGAAGTGACGGTTACCGATACCGTGATGATCCCGCCCGAGAAGAGATTCCAGGCCTTGTGCGTCTTGTCGGTCGGCGAGCTGCTGTCGAAGGCAATTCGCTACATTCACAGTGAGCAGTCGGTGAGCTCACTGTTCGAGCAATAGAGGTTCAGATGGCTGAAGTAATCGAGAAAGTCGCGAAAGAGTTCGCGGCAGCAGTTTTTGACTTTATCGAATGGGCGTTCGACAGGTTGTTGGCGCCAAAAGGGAAGAACTAGTCATGGCAATCGTTTCATTCAGCGCCACCGCTCGCAACGAAGTCGGGAAGGGCGCCGCACGCACGCTTCGCAGCAAGGGCCAGGTCCCCGCTGTCATCTACGGACACGGACGCGACCCGCAGCCACTCGCTCTCAATGCTCGTGACCTCGACAAGATGCTTGGCCATATCCAGGCGGAGAGCACGGTCATCGAAGTCACGGTCGGCGGAGCAACCGCGAAGACCCTGATTCGCGAGATCCAGCGCCACCCCATCAAGCGCCAGATTCTTCACGTCGATTTCCAGGCGCTGGTCGCGGGTGAGAAGGTGACCGTCAACATCCCGATCGTGCTCACGGGAATACCGGAAGGCGTCCGGCTTGGGGGGGGAGTGCTCGACCAGACGCTCCGTGAAATCGAGATCGAGGTCGATCCTGCCAGCATTCCGGATCACATCGAGTACGATGTCACGAGCCTCGTGATCGGTGATTCGGTCCACATCAGCGATCTCAAGGTACCGGAGGGCGTCGAAGTGCTCGACGATCCCGAGACATCGGTGGCTGTAGTAGCTGCGCCTCGCGCAGTGATCGAGGAAGTCGCCGCGGTCGCGGCTGTGGAAGGCGCCGAAGGTGTTGCCGCTGAGCCCGAAGTCATCGGTAAGGGATTGGGTGACGAGGAAGAGGGCGAGGGCGGCGACGAGTCCAAGAAGTAACTCCTATTGGATAACCTTTGAAAGTCATACTCGGCCTCGGCAATCCGGGCCGAGAGTACGCGGCGACAAGGCACAACGTCGGCTGGTGGTTGATCGACCACCTCGCCGACGTTTGGCATTTTGACCGCTGGAAAAAGGATGACGACTCGCACATAGCTGACGGCCTCGTCACCGGAACCAAAGTCAGGCTGGTCAAGCCGCAGACGTACATGAACCTGAGCGGACAGGCGCTCAAGAATTACGTGCGGCGGCCGTTCTGGAGCGCCACCAAGGATCTTCTCGTCGTCGTCGACGAGGTGCAGATACCGGCAGGACGATTTCGGATTCGCTCCCGCGGAAGTGCGGGCGGCCACAATGGCCTGAAGAGCGTTGAGCAGGCGCTCGGCAGTCAGGAATACTCACGATTGCGGATTGGTGTGGGGCCGAGCGAGGAGCGAAAGGGCGTTTACAAGGATCTCGCCGACTTTGTGCTCGCGCCCTTCGCTCGCGACGAACGCGAGGATGTTCTGGCGCTGCTGCCACCACTCGCCGCGACCGTAGAGACGTGGGTCAAGGATGGCGTCGCAAAGGCGATGAACCTTCATAACCGGGCCCCCGCTACCGAAGACTGACGGCAGCTAAACGGGGGCGAGCCGTCAGAAGCACAGATTCAAGGTGTCAGTTGCCTTTGACAGATTATCTTCACTCGCAATGTTAAAACTTGGAATAGTCGGCCTCCCCAACGTCGGGAAATCGACACTGTTCAACGCGCTGACCGCGGCGAAAGCCGAAGCCGCGAATTATCCCTTTTGCACCGTCGAGCCGAATGTCGGGATGGTCGAGGTGCCCGACTCGCGGCTCGGTGAGCTCGCCAGAGTCGTGCAGCCAAAGCGGACCGTCCCCGCGGTGGTGCAGTTCGTGGATATCGCCGGTCTCGTCAAAGGAGCCGCCGAGGGCGAAGGGCTCGGCAACAAGTTCCTGTCGAACATCCGCGAGACGGACGCCATCGTGCACGTCGTGCGGTGCTTCGAGGATGAGGACGTCACGCACGTGATGGGCGCGGTCGATCCGGTGCGTGACCGCGAAGTGATCGAGTTCGAGCTGGCGATCGCCGATCTCGGGTCGCTGGAGAAGCGACTCGACAAGACGCGCCGCACCGCTCGCACTGGCGACAAGGAAGCGCAAGCGGAGTTGCCGGCGCTGGAGAAGGCGTACGGATTTCTCAAGGATGGAAGAGGGCTGTGGGAGGCACGGCTCTCCGCGGACGAGAAGGCCGTGCTCGCGCCGCTATCTCTCCTCACGGTAAAGCCGGTTCTCTACGCCGCCAACGTGAGTGACGCGGAGCTCTCAGGAGACGAAGGAACGTACCTGAAAGCCCTCCGCCAAGCGGTCAAGGCGAGTGGCGAACGGGCAGAGGTAGTTCCCTTCTCGGCCAAGATTGAAGCAGAGTTGGCGGAACTCCCACCCGAAGACCGCGCCGATTTCCTGTCGTCGCTCGGTCTCGAATCGGCCGGGCTCGACCGGCTGATTCAGGCTGGGTACAAACTGCTGGGCCTCGAGACCTACTTCACAGCCGGTGAACAGGAAGTTCGCGCGTGGACCATTCATCGCGGCGATACCGCACCAAAGGCAGCGGCTGTCATCCACACCGATTTCGAGCGGGGATTCATTCGCGCTGAAACCGTGTCCTACGATTCCTTCGTCGGCAACGAGGGATGGAAGGGCGCGCGCGAAAAGGGCGTGGTAAGGTCGGAAGGCAAGGAGTACGTCGTCCAAGACGGCGACGTACTCCTGTTCCGATTCAACGTCTAGAGACTGACGGCCCCTGACCTAGTTGCTTGGGTGAATCTGGTCGCGAATCTCTCCCGACCCGTTCGCGATGGTATGCACGTTCGCGTAGGCATTGCCGTTGTTGAACAGGACCCTTAGCGAATCGAGCGAGACACCGGCGTTGTTCGCATTGGTGATCGACCCCCTCATCACAAATCCGTTCAGCGTGCCGGTTTCGGGAGGCCGGTTGGGCACGTATAAGCTGACGAGGACGGGACCCGCTGTAGCCCCAAGGTTCGTTGCGGTACCCTTATGGATGTGTGACGCGGTTACGTTGGTGATGTTCGTCAGCGTGAGCGTCCAGTCGATCTCGGTCCCCTTGTCCTCGAACGTAAAAACGCCACTACCTGGCGACGTCACTGTGCCGCCTTCGGCCGCGGCGTTCAGGTTGGCCACATACATCTTGTTCGCCGGAGCGGTACTGTCTCCGCAGCTCGTCGCAACGGCAGCTACGCCAACCACTGCAATCACACCGAGGGCTAGCGTGCTTACTGTTCTGCGCATGGAACCTCCAGGAGGGCGCAGGTTCTAAGCTAGAGCCGCAACGAAAAACGGCCAGTATGCCCGTGCGAACGACCGCGGTCCGGCGGCGAGGAGTAGGTACCGGCGGGCGGGCGTTAGTTTCGCGCAACGCGGTTGATTCGGAGACGTCGTTCGGGTACGTTTCGTTCTCACAACGGCCGCAAATGTGGCCTTCACACCTTCCTCCCACTACGGCAACCAGCTGGGGGGCGGATCATGACCAAAAGGAGGATTGCCGAGTGCCTCGCACATACGAGGCGGTCTATATCTTCGACTCTACCCTCGAAGACGCCGCCATCCACGAAAAGATCAACCGCTTCCACGGAATGCTCGGCGCCGCCGAGCAGCCGGAAGTCGCGCATTGGGGACGGCGACAGCTCGCCTACTCCATCGGTCCGCGCGAGAACGGCTACTATGTCGTTTCGAAGTTCTCGACCGAGCCTACCGCCCTGCCCGAGTACGAGCGCGCGCTCAAGCTCGACGACGGCGTCATCCGCTACCTCATCACGCTGCACGAGCACCAAGTCGGCGCTCCGCCTCAATCCGAGGAAGAGCTGGCCGCCGCGACGCGTCGTGACGACGATGACGACGACGAGGATTGATCAATGAGAAGACCACAAAAGAGTTGCCCGTTCTGCGAAAGCCGCGTGCGCTGGATCGACTACAAGGACGACCGCACACTCGGACGCTTCATCAC
>JALYYH010000050.1 GCA_030946665.1 Gemmatimonadota bacterium | reverse complement strand
GGGCGCTCATCACTACCAGCTCCCTCGAGCTGGGCATCGACATCGGATCCGTCGATCTGGTGATTCAGCTGCAGTCGCCAAAACGTGTTGCTGCCGCCCTTCAGCGAATCGGACGCGCCGGCCATACACTCGGCGTTCCAAGTCGTGGGATACTGGTGCCGACTTTTCGCGATGACGCGGTGGAGATTGCGGCAATCGTCGGGGCGATGCGGGCAGGCGAAGTCGAGCCCACTCATGTGGTTCAAAATGCCCTGGATGTTCTCGCGCAGGTAATCGTCGCGGCTGTCTCCGTCGACGACTGGCGGAGCGAAGACCTGTTCTGGCTGGTGCGTCGATCGTACCCGTACCACCAGCTCACCCGAAGCGCGTTCGACGAAGTGCTGGCAATGTTGTCGGGAAAATATCCGTCCGATGTCGCCGCGGAACTCGAGCCGAGGATCACGTGGGATCGCGTGAGCGACCGGCTGATCGGCTCGCGCGCTGCGCGCATGACGGCGGTAATCTCGGGCGGGACGATTCCTGATCGAGGGCTGTACACCGTCAACCTGCCGGACCGAACTCGGCTCGGCGAGCTGGATGAAGAGTTCGTGCACGAATCCAGGACGGGAGATGTGTTTCAGCTTGGCTCATCGACCTGGAGGATAGCGGCGATCGAGCATGATCGCGTGGTGGTTACTCCGGCGCCGGGGACACCGGCGCGGATGCCGTTCTGGCACGGCGAGTATATGGCGAGGTCGCTGATGCTCAGTCATCGGGTCGGCGCGCTCAGGCGCGAGTTGGCCGAAGCACCCGACGAAAAGGATCTCGCTGACCGCTACGGATGTGACGCGGCTACGGCGAGCTCTCTGGTGAAGTACGTCGCCTCGCAGCGGGCTGCGACCGGCATCGTGCCCGATGACAGGAACATCGTAATCGAGCAGTTCAGAGATGAAACCGGAGCCGTACGCATTGTGATTCATGCCGCGTTCGGCGGAAGAATCAACGCTCCCTGGGGAATGGCGCTCGCGCAACGCGTGCGCGAGGCAATCAACAACACCGATCTCCAGGTACAGACGACGGACGACGGAATCATGCTGCGTCTCCCCGATCTCGGGATGACGACACCAGTGCAGGCACTGCTTGGACTCTCCGGTGTGGAGGCGGAGCAGCTGATCCTTGAAGAAGTGGGGTCGACTTCCCTCTTTGGCGCGCGATTCAGAATGAATGCCGCGAGGGCGCTGCTTTTACCGCGCGGGAATCCACGGCGCCGAATGCCGCTGTGGCTGCAGCGACTCAAATCACTAGACCTGCTGCAGACGGTGCGGCAGTACCCGAGCTTTCCGATTCTCGTCGAGACCTACCGCGAGGTGATGCAGGATGCCTTCGACATGGATGGTCTAAAGTCGACGCTCGCCGATATAGCCGCAGGAAATATTCGCGTTCACACGGTGAACACCGATGTTCCATCCCCATTTGCGGCGAGCCTGCAATTCGGGTTCGTAATGGACTGGTTGTATGGCGACGACACACCTCGTGCGGAACAAAGGGCCGCACTGCTGTCGCTCGATCGCGCGCTGCTCGATGAAGTGATGGGTGGTGAAGGCAGCGACGACATCACTGCTGAAGCGATCGAGCAGACGCTTGCAGAGAGGCGAGGCGCTACAGCCGGACGGAGGGCGCGGACAGACGACGAGCTCGCACACCTGATCGACAGGGCTGGCGACCTGACGGGGGAAGAGGTCAGATCCCGCGTGGCAACCCCAGACGAAGGCGTTCGCGGCGATCCTTTCGCGGATCTTCTTTCCAGCCGCCGCGCAGTCGCGATCCAGTTGGGCGCAGAGGGAGCCAGAGAATGGCGTTTCATCCTTACGGAGACCTATCCGCGATATGTCTCCGCGTTCGGTGCGCAGCAGCTATCACGGGTGCGTCAGGGCGCGGAGCTGATCGAGCAGGACGCCGCCACTGCGATTCCGGATCCGCTGCTTCGTCCTTCGATAAACGCATCCGTCGCCCGCAGGGAGATCCTCGCGCGATTTCTGACGCAGGCCGGACCAGTGACAGCGCAGGAAATTCACGACCGCTATGGGTGGTCGCGTGAGTGGATCGAGTCCCGACTCACCGAGTGGGAACGAACCGGCAAGCTGATTCGCGGGAAATTCCGTCGTGAGCTGCGGGACATCGAATGGTGCTCGCGTCGTGTCGTGGAGATCGGGCGCAGGCGGGCACTCGCCGCGCTCAGAAAGCAGATCGAGGCGGTCGAGCTCACGCACTTTGCCGCCTTCATGCAGCGCTGGCAGCACGTCGATGAGCGCGACCGACTCGAAGGAGAGGCGGGGACCGCCGCGGCTGTCCGCCAGCTATACGGTATCGCTCGTCCGCCCCTGGCTTGGGACCGCGATTATCTACGTGCGAGGGTGAAGTCGTACGATCCCACATCGCTCTCACAATTCAGCGCGACTGGCGAGCCGGTTTGGGTGGGCGAGGGAAACTACGATCCGGAGTCAGGCGCCATTCCCCTCGCGCGCGTCCGTTTCTTCGAGCGGGGAACAGGCGCGGTGTGGCTGCCGGACGAACAGGACCCCGTCCTCAGCGAGACCGCGGAGAAAGTGCGCGAGACCATTGCGGCGGAGGGCGCATCTTTCGTCGGTGACATACAGGCGATCACAGGTTTCACGATGTTGGCCGTTCGTGAAGCGATCCGGGAGCTGGTAGCGTGGGGACTCGTCACGAACGACACGGTGGAGGCTCTTCGCGAGGTCGGTCGATGGAAACCGATGACGCCGCGCACTGGCCAAGATCCAACGAGCTGGCTTCCGGCCGACTATACGCCCTCTGCCAATCGGAGAATAGTTCAGCGCCGCCCCAACCTGCGCCGCCTTCCCAAATGGAGGCGTCCTGACCGGCCAGGAGCAGCACCGACTGGTTGGACTGGCCGCTGGTCGCTAGTGCGCAGGCGGGGAACTCTCGGCCCGGACCTGCCGGGGGAAGAAAGAGCCGAGCGAATCGCCCGTCAATGGCTGGCGCGCTACGGAATTGTCTCGCGGGATTGGTGGCGTCGCGAGCGGCCCCCGGTGGCATGGAGATCGATCTATCGCGAACTCAAACGTCTCGAATTTCGCGGAGAAGTGCGACGGGGCTATTTCGTGAAGGGACTCGGCGGCGCCCAGTTCGCGATACCCGATGCGGTGGAGTGGCTCCGCGCTGTAGCGACGGATAGCGAGACTTCAACGAGCTTCGTGGTAATGGCAGCGAGCGATCCCGCCAACGTGTACAACCTGCCGCTGGAGCTAGTGGATCGCGACCCATTGTCGAGACCACGAGGGTCGGGAGCCCTGCTGGTGATGCGCGGCGGCCGCGTTGCGATCGCTGTCGAGGGACGAGGCCGGCGCTTCACTGTCGCCGACTGGCTGACACCGGATGAAGCAGCCGCGGCAAAAAAGGCGCTGCTCGAGCATTTGCGTGGTGAGCGGTCAGCGCGCCACGTGATGTAGGCTCTCAGCGAATGTCCGCGCGCCCCAGAGCAGCGCGGACAGCCTCACGCATCGCGATCACCGCCTCTTCGCGAGCGGCCGGCGAATCCTCACGCACGTGGAGCTCAATGCCATCGACGACCGGGAGCCGGTGCCAGCGGAGCGCAATGTCGTCGTCGTGGGCGACCGCTTCGTCCGCTCCGGAGCCGAGGGCCGGAGCAAGTGACAGCGCGATCTTTCGCTCCAACGCGTCGCCGGTGACGTCACGCATCTCACCGCGAATCGTATCGAGGCTCTGTCCCTCGCGCTGTCGAATCTTGATCGACAGCAACTGAAGCAGGTGGCGATATCCGTAAGTCGCGCCGGTGCCGGTTCCCTCTGGTCGGTCCAGTAATCCGCTGGCCACGTAGAATCGAACAGCGCGCGCACTTGGCGC
>JALYYH010000032.1 GCA_030946665.1 Gemmatimonadota bacterium | reverse complement strand
TCGAATAGATGGTCGACTGCGATGTAGCGATCATCGGCGGCGGACCCGGTGGATATGTAGCAGCAATACGCGCCGCCCAGCTGGGCCTCAACACTGTTTGCATCGAGATGGACAAGACGCTCGGCGGCACGTGCGTCAACGTCGGGTGCATCCCATCGAAGGCCTTGCTCACATCATCCGAGCACTACGAGTTCGCGCGGCTGCACGCGGCCGAGCACGGCGTGACGATCGGTGATGTAAAGCTGGATTTGGCCACGATGATGAAGAGGAAGGACACCGTCGTCGGACAGAACACGAAGGGGATCGAGTTCCTGTTCAGGAAGAACAAGATCACCTGGGCGAAGGGACGCGGGACACTCGAGAAGGGAAATGTCGTCGAGGTCGCAGGCACGGATGGAAAATCCGAGTCCTATCGCGCGAAGAGCGTGATCATCGCGACGGGCTCGGTGCCGGTGGAGCTGCCGTTCCTGAAGTTCGACGAGAAGCGAGTGTTGTCGAACATCGGCGCCCTGAAGATTCCCGGAGTGCCCAAACAACTGCTGGTGATCGGCGGTGGAGTGATTGGACTCGAGCTTGGCTCCGTCTGGCGCCGGCTCGGTGCGAAGGTGACGGTCGTCGAGCTGATGCCGACGATTCTTCCCGGCAACGACGAAGAGATCATCAAGGAAGCCGACAAGGTTTTCCGTAAGCAGGGGCTGGACCTTCGAGTTGGGACCAAGGTCACCGGTGCAAAGCTCGAGGCAAATCGGGTTCTCATCGACGTCGAGAAGGATGGGAAGAAAGAAACGATCGAAGCCGATTACGTTCTGGTTTCGGTGGGACGGAAATCATCGCTGACCGGAATCGACGCCAAGGCACTGGGCCTCAACCTGGGCAAGCGTGGCGAGATTGCCGTCGACGCGCAGATGCGCACCAATCTCCCCAGCGTATACGCGATCGGTGATGCGGTCGGCGGAAAGCTTCTCGCGCACAAGGCCGAAGAGGAAGGCGTGATCGCGGCCGAGGTGATCGCGGGACACAAGGTCCACATGGACTACAAGTCGATGCCGTCGGTGGTGTACACCTGGCCCGAGATCGCGACGGTGGGGTTGGCGGAGCACGAAGTGAAGGAGAGCGGGCGCAAGTACAAGGTCGGGAAGTTTCCCTTCTCCGCCAACGGGCGGGCGCGCACATCCGGTGAGACGGAGGGTTTCATCAAGTTCATCGCCGACGCCGAGACGGACGAGTTGCTCGGCGCGCACATGATTGGGGCGAACGTGTCGGAGATGATTCAGGAGGCGGTGCTGGCGTTCGAGTTCCGCGGATCATCGGAGGACATCGGAATCACCGTGCATGCGCATCCCACGCTCACCGAAGCCGTGAAGGAAGCCGCGCTCGGCGTGCTCGGCAGATCGATTCACATCTAGATGTCCCCCAGCTCGATTATCAGGCTCATGGTCGCGGCCGACCGCGGCGGCGTCTTCAGGATCCTCGAGAACGCGGGGAATTTCACGCCCGAGGAAGTCGCAACTGCGCTGGAGCTGATCGACGAGTGGCTCGATCTCGGAGAGCACAGTGGCTATCTCACTTACGTCCTCGAGTCGGAGGGTGAAGAATCCAAGGAAGTCCTCGGCTACGTCACGTTCGGGCCGACACCACTAACTGAGGCGACGTACGATTTGTACTGGATCGCGGTGGACAAGTCGAAGCACCGCGGTGGCGTCGGGAAGAGGTTGATGAAGTTCACCGAGGAAGAGATCACGCGGCGTGGTGGGAAGCTGCTCCTCATCGAGACATCATCGCAGGAGACGTACGGCGGTACGATCCAGTTCTATGAGCGCACCGGGTATGAGCTGGTGGGGAAGATTCCGGAGTACTACAAGGCGGGCGACGACAAGCTGATTTTTGCGAAGAGGCTGGTGGGGGCTGAAGGTGGCGATGTCGCCGTTGTTGGTAAGTCCGAAAAGACGCAATTAGCTGCGGCGAAGCCCGATTCGATTGTGAGCGTCAGTTAGCCGGAGTCGCCCGGACGCGTTGTCACCTCGCGCAGATTTTTGATTTCGGAGTCCGACGGCGGCGTAGTAAGTGTAAGGAATGGTTACACCGACCCTTCCACCAATCCCAGCCTCACACCTCACATCAACCGCGAATCCAACTCGGCGTTTTCGATTACTCGAGCAGGTGCGAAGGGCGCTCAGAGTTCGCCATTACAGCAAGCGAACGGAGATTACGTATTGTGCCTGGATCCGCCGATTCGTGCTCTTTCACGGCCGCCGTCATTCAGCCACCATGGGCGAAGAGGAGATTGCCGGGTTTCTCAATCATCTGGCGACAACACTGAGCGTCAGCGCATCGACCCAGAATCAGGCGCTACATTCGCTCCTTTTTCTTTATCGGCACGTGCTGAGGCGGGAGATGGGACTCGTCCCCGGCCTTGCGCCCGCGAAACGTGGGAGGCGACTCCCAGTAGTACTGTCCGTAAGTGAGGTCCGAAACGATCCTGTCGCATATGCGAGGGGTACCCAGACTTTGCTCGAGTTTAATGTATGGAAGCGGGTTGAGGCTGGCCGAGTGCACGAGTCTGCGAGTGAAGGACATCGACTTCGATCGCGGCGAGATTATGGTGCGGGGTGGAAAGGGCGACAAGGATCGACGCGTTCCGTTGCCCAGACTCGCCATCCCTGCCCTGCGAATCCAGATTGAACGCGTGCGGGCTCAATTTGAGAGAGACCTACGCTCGGGAATTACCGGGTCTGCTTTGCCTGGCGCTATGGACAGAAAGACCTCGACTGCCGAGCGCGACTGGCGCTGGCAGTACTTGTTTCCCGCCACTCGCGTTCACTCTGAGCATGGCACCGGCAAACGGCGACGTTATCAGGTCGCGTTTTCTCCGCAGTATAAACAGGCAGTACAATTACCAGTTAGGTAGACCAGCCACCACACCATGTCCGGATATTTTTCTCTCTCGATTCTCGGCTTGGCGCTGAGCGCCGGCGCATGTCGGAACTCAGCACCCGACGTGTCGCAACCTCCTCGTAGGCAGGTGCCCCGAGCTGATGCTGTCGATTCGCCCGTTACTCCAACCCCGCGCAACTCAGCGTCTCGCGGTGTTCGCTACTACATGTGCGGCGGAGACTTTTCACTCCTACCCGCGTCAGGGATGGTCCTGGTGGACCTTCGCCTACGCTCAAAGAACGAAAATCGTGTGCCGACTGATGAGGACGTCCGCGCCGTTACTGCTCTCGGAGGATCTGTCTTGCATCGGTTTAACGTCGCTGTAATCCGAGTCGAGATTGATGCGGCGACGTTACCGAAGATCGTTGGCGAGAGAGGCATGGCGGATTATGTCCTTAACGTGCCCGATCTCCATCTCTACGATGTACCGGTTCAGATATTCTTTACGCGGCCGATAACCGAAGCCGATCGAACAGCTCTCCAACGGATCGGCGTAACGGAGATTGGACAAATCCCTACCAGACCGATTCTCTATGCCACTGCGCCAGATCGCGCGCTTCCGGAGATACAGCGGATTCCAGGAGTCGAATTTGCGCGCGCTCGGGCCCTGGGGTGTGCGTCTGACTTGAAAAAGCAGCGTCGGAGCGGGTAGGCGCGCTACCTAACGATCGTTGCAGCTGACAAGCACTTATCGAGGCGCGATTCGCGCGCAATTATTATATGTGCTTGCAGCTGAACTAAGGCGTTAGACG
>JALYYH010000006.1 GCA_030946665.1 Gemmatimonadota bacterium | reverse complement strand
AGCGCTCTGATGCTCCATCCCCAGATGCGGCGCCTCGACAAGCTTGTAACCATCCTCGTACCAGGGGAACGGACCGAACCAGCTCTCGAAGCACTGAAGCATCGGCTTCACCTGCTGGAACTGTTTCCTGGCGGCGTCGAGGTGGTAGTCGAGCGCCCAGAAGTCGAGCGTGAGCCGGCCACGCTCCCCCCGATAGACATCGTCGAAGTGCGAGTAGCGGCCGGCGTTTACCGCGACATCGTAGTTGTTGATGGGATTGCTGACGAACCACTCGTAGGTAGTGGTCCCATCGGCATTCGGCGTAGTGCCGCGCAGTCTACCGTTCGAAACGTCGATCAGGGAGTCGGGAACCGTGATGGCGACTCTCTGACTGTCGGGTTCGTCCGAGTAGATGTCCTTGTTGGGCCACCAGATGCTGGCGCCCAGGCCCTCATTCGCCGTGGCGATCCACTCGCGAGCGAGACTGTCTTTCGCCCAGATGAATCCGCCATCCCAAGGTGGGCGGATCGCCGCGACCGGCTTGCCGTGGTAATAAACCGTGATCTGCTTTTTCGCGCCGATCGGTTGCCGCGCTACCAGCCTAACGAAGAAGGCGCTGCCATCGCGCCGAGCGCTCAGGTCGGTGCCGTCCTGCACGACGCTGTCGATGACGAGCGGCATCTGCAAGTCGATCTGCAGCTCGCGCGCCGGCTTGAGAACGCGATAGGTGATCGAGTTGTATCCGGCGATGCTGCTGTCGACTGGATTCACCCTGACGTGCAGATCGTAGAACGCGGCGTCCCACCAGGCGCGCTCCGGAGTGTTCGAGCCGCGAAGCGAGTCGGCGTGGGTGAAAACCAATGGCGGGGTGGCGCTCGCCTGCGCGCCTGAGACAGAAGCAGCTCCAGGCAGCGCGACGATAGCGAACAGAACAGATCTTCTCATTTGACTCATGCGACTCTCGGTACGCGCCCCTTGAATCAGGGACGCCGCGGCGGCTTGATCTGGTATTCCTTGGGAGGCTCGGCGCCAAGCAGATTCTTCACGAAGTAATCCCAGCGGCGCCGAACCATGTACGGCTCGTTTCCGAATCCGTGAGTTCGATTCGGGAGCAGGATGAGATCGAAGTCCTTGTTCGCCTTTATCAGCTCGTTTACGATGAGAAGCGTATTGTACGGAGGGACGTTGTTGTCCATCGTTCCGTGCGCCAGCAGCAGTTTCCCCTTCAGATTCTTCGCATAGACCTGATTCGCTTCGGGCGCGTAGTTGTCGCTTCCGTCCGGACCTCTCACCAGGAGTCCCTGGTATCGCTCGCCCCAATCGTCTTCGTAAACGCGGTTGTCGTGATTCCCAGCCTCCGAAATCCCAACCTTGAAGAAGTCCGGATAGCGGAACATGGCGCCGGCGGCGGCGAACCCACCGCCCGAATGACCGTAGATCCCGGCCCGATCCAGATCGATCCACGAGTACCGGCGCGCCAACTCTTTCATTCCGGCGATCTGATCGGGAAGCGTGTTGTCACCCATCATCCCGTAATACGCGTCGTGAAAGGACTTTGATCTCCACGGCGTTCCCATTCCATCGATCTCGACCACCACGAAGCCCAGTTCCGCAAGAGCCTGCGCATCTCCGCGGGCCGGGGAGAAGCTGCGGCCTCCCACGCTTCCAGTCTGCGGGCCGGGATAGACGTGATTGACGATCGGATACTTTCGCGTCGAGTCCAGGTTGGTGGGGGTGTACAGCAATCCGTACAGATCGGTTTTGCCGTCGCGCGCTTTCACCGTAATCGGCCTGGGAGGTTTCCATCCCGTCGCGAGCAGACGTGAGATATCCGCTCTCTCCAGTGTGACTATTGTCTTCCCGTCCAGGTCGCGCAGCACCGAAGCCTGCGCGACTTCGGGCCGAGAGTAGGTGTCCACGAAGTAGCGGCCAGCGCGGGAGAGGAAGACGTCGTGGTCCGCGTCCTCCGGCGTGAGAAGAGTCAGGCGCCTCCCATCCATTCCGATCTTGTAGAAATGACGGAAGTACGGGTCGCGGCCGCGCTCACGCGCGTTTCCCACGAAATAGAGCGTGCGGGTCTTCTCATCGACCCGGAGTAGCTGTGCGACATTCCCTTCTCCGCTCGTGATATTGCTCTTGAGGCGGCCCGTTGTCAGATCGTACAAGTAGAGCTGGCCCCAATCGTCGCGCTCGGAAAACCAGATCACCTCATTCGAAGCCGGCAGCACCCGCCAGTTCACCATTCCGTTTCCCGACTCGTACTGGGTGGGGATGCCCTCCCCGAGCACATCCCTGATCGCGCCTGTCGCTGCGTCGGCGATCCGAAGCGTCTCGCGCTTGTGATCGCGCGAGGTCGAGACGAACGCGAGGTGCGATCCATCCGGATACCACTCGTTGTCCGTCCATCCTTCGTCGCCGCGGCAGATGATGTGATCGCAGAGCGTGGACCGGTGCTGATCTGCCGGCATCTGCAGTCGGATCACCCGCGGGCCGTCGACGTCGATGATGACGCGCTGGATCGTGGTGATGATGCTGTCCCCCGGCAGCGGATACTTCCACGCCTGGAGATCCGGATGTCCCACCTTTGTGTTGACGAGATACATCTCGCCAACTCCGCGCTCGTCCTGCTGGAACGTCGCGATCCTCCGCGAGTCGGGAGACCAGAGCAGAATGGGACGATCGCTTCGGGTCCAGCCGGCGTTGTCCGTCGCGTAGCCGAAATCCTTTACACCGTCCGTTGTGAGCTGCGATTCCCGGCCGGTCGCGATGTCGCGAACCCACAAGTTGTACGCCCGAATGAACGCCGCACGCCTCCCGTCGGGCGATACGACTTCCGTCGCGGAGCGGCCAGGCCTGCGGGCAAATTCCGCTCGCGCGCGAGCCACTTCACGGGCGTCGATTGCGGCGCCGCACCGCTCGGTGTCGGGGGTGCAGACGCTTCGCAGCGCGCGGGTGGGGTCGACGACGATAAGATCCGCTCCACCGACCCGGGTGCTCCGGTACCAGAAGCGTTCGCCGCCAAGCCACGACGGTTGTACTCCGGTTCCCGAGACCAGAGGCAGGACGTTGTCGCGAAGAAAACGCTCCGCCCGAGCATAGTCGGCGGCGGTAAGCTGCGCTGTCTGCGCCTCGGCCCAGGCGCTGAGCGCCGTGGATAGCGCCAGAGCGGCACCGAGTTGAAATGCACGCGAGCGCACTACCTACCTCACCCGCAAGGCAGGCGCTGTTGCCTGCGCCGCGCGCGGCCACACGTTGTCGCCAGGATTTCTGTTCGGGAACCGACCACCGGGATCGAGCGTTACTCGCGTGATCGCGCGGCCGCCAAAATCCAGATTGGCATTGAAGGTTCGATTGCCGGCAAACCAGACGTCGACGGGATACGTGACGATCGCTGTGTTCGGGTCGACCATCTGGCTGTTGGACATGGCTTTGATCGGCGCGCCGCTCGGGGCGAACTCCACCTTGAGGATTACGGGCGAAGGCATCTGTCCATTTTGCCGAACGGTTACGGTGGTGCGACGTCCTGAAGTTGTCACGTTCTGGATCGACCCATCCACCGACTCCGTGGTGAACAACCAGTAGTTCCAGAACCAGCCGAGGTCCCGATGCAGCGCGTTGCTCATGAAGAACGCGTAATCCCACGGTGACGGATGCTTGAAGCGCCACGCCTTGGCGTATTCGCTCATCGCGCGCTGCACCGCGGTATCGCCAACTACGCCACCGAGTGCGGACAGCATCAACGGCACCTTTCCGTATGCGACAAAGCCGTACATCGGACCCGCATAGTTCTCGTCCCACATGAGCGTCGGCTCGAGCTCGGTGCCACTGATGCGGCCGTAGTCCAGACCCAGACTGTCGAGCTTTACGGGTCTCTGCGCGTAATCGGCGTCGGAGAGGATGTTCATGTACTGATTGAACCCCTCGTCCATCCAGCCGTACCACGTCTCGTTCACGCCCACCATCATCGGCCACCATTGGTGCCCCGTCTCGTGATCGGCGGCGAACACCGCCGACATGATGAACATCGGGTACTCCATGCCGAGCTCGGGACCGTCGACCATCGTGAGCTGCGGATACGCGTACGGCATCCACAGCTTCGAGTAATACTCGAGTGCGTGACGGACCACCGGCCCGCCTTGCGCGAACTGCTGCGCGTGGCCGGGCAGGTAGAGAATGTTGACTGGAACGACACCGCGTCCGGGAATCGTCGCGCGCGTCGCATCCCATACGTACTGATTCGATGTCGCCCACGCGACGTCGCCCACCGTGTCGGCAAGGAAGCGCCAGACGAGTCGGTTACCGGCAGCGGTCGACTTCCCCGCTCCGCGCTCCGCCGCGGACACGATCGTGCGAACGGAGTCGGACTCGAGAACGTGCGCAAGACGCTCGCGAGCGGTGGACGTCAGAACCTCGGTGGGATTCTGCAACACCCCGGTCGCTCCGACGATCCACCCCGCCGGCACATCGATGCTCAGGTCGAAGTGCCCGTAGTTGTTGTAGAACTCGGCGGGACCGAGATACGGCTCGATGTCCCACCCGCCCTGCCGCAGGTCGTCGAAGACCGCGACGCGCGGATACCATTGCGCCACCTGGTACAAGGTGTCCGCCCACCGGCCCATTCTCGACCCGCGGCCGTTGTCAGCGCGCGGAACCCGGAAATGCCAATCGGCTTCGAGAGTTCCGCTGGTGTGAGCCGCGATCGGAGCAGGAAGCGTGATGCGGGCCGAGGTGTTTTGCAAAATGGCCGAGAGAGGAAGAATGCGGCGCGTAGTTCCGGAAATCTGTGGGCCGACGGTGTCCATCACCTCCATCGCTTGCCCATTTATCACCAGCCTCGTGATTTGCATCCCGTCGGTCAGCTCGCTCGCGGGCTCGAGGCGTGCAACATTCGGCCTGAAGAAATTCTGATCGAGCCGCAGGACCAGAGTCCGCATCGCTGAGTCGCTGTTGTTGCGGATGGTGACCGTCTCGCGCGCCGTCACGATCGAGGTGGCCGGATCGAGGCTCGCGTTGATCTTGTAGCCCGTCCACAGCTGCCAGTAGTTTCTTCCGGGTCGTCCGCTCGAATCGCGCGTGCCGGCCGCGAACGCCCTCTGAATCATCCGGGTCATCGGGATGTCACGGCGAACGGGACGCTCAGGACCCTTGGCGACGACCGACTGAGTCACTGCGGGCGTCTTCTGCGCATCGGAGCGGGCAACTGCGAGCGCGAGGAAAGCGGGCACGGCCGCGAGAACGAACGATCGAGCAGTCATTAAAGCTCCTGAAAATGGACCCGTGGCCGCTGCACCCGCGCCGGCACGACTAATCAATGCAGGGAAAAGTAGTCGATAGATTTCATTGAGGAGGCATGACGATGACCGGTCCGCAGGTGGACGGGCGGTGAAATTCCTGCTCGCAGAAGCCATCCCCGTTCTGGAGCGCACACCGAGAGTGCTCAAGGCGCTGCTCGACGAGGCGCCATCGAGCTGGACAAGCGCCCGCGAAGCCCCTGATGCGTGGAGCCCGAGCCAGATCGTCGGACACCTGATACACGGCGAGCGTACCGACTGGATTCCGCGCGCGCGGATAATCCTGAAGCAGGAGAGTTATCGCCGATTCGATCCATTCGACCGTTTCGCTGAGCTCGAATCCGATCGTCCGCTGCGCGATAGACTGGAGGAGTTCGAGCGCCTGCGCGCCGAAAGCGTCGCTACACTCCGCGGCTGGAACCTGAAGGACAAGGATCTGGAGCTGACCGCGGAGCACCCGGAGCTCGGAACGGTGACGATGCGCCAGTTGCTAGCGACCTGGGTGGTGCACGACGTCTCGCACATCGCCCAGATCACGCGCACGATGGCCAGGGAGTACACCGAAGCGGTTGGACCGTGGACCGCTTATTTTCGGGTTCTCCAGAGAGACGCTCGCCAATAGGGCGAAAGCTCTCGCGCCGCATCCACCGACAAAGGCAGACTCGATGCGCTATGTGATGAAACAGAAGCTCCTGTCCTTCGGCGACGATTTCACGATCAAGGACGAGCAGGGGCGCGACGCGTTCTTCGTCGATGGAAGGGCGCTGAGCATCGGCAACAAGCTCTCGTTCCAGGACATGTCCGGGAAAGAGCTCGTCTACATCAAGCAGAAACTTTTCAATTGGGGACCGACGTACGAGCTGTGGCGCGGCGATGAACAGCTGGCGGTGGTGAAACGCGAGCTGTTCTCGTTCCTCCACCACCGCTTCACCGTAGACGTCCCGGGACCCGACGATCTCGAGGCCGAGGGGGATTTTCTCGACCACGAATACACGATCGAGCGCGCAGACCGTGTCGTGGCCACCGTGTCCAAGCGCTGGTTCAGCTGGACTGACACTTACGGAATCGAGGTCGGCGACGGCGAAGACGCTGTCCTCATACTCGCGACTGCGGTCGTCGTCGACATGGTCTGTCACGGCGACGACCGCAATCGGCGGTGAGGCAGCCGCCGCTCGGCTGGCCACCGAGACGACGGTTCATTCGGACAACTCACACCCCTTCAGTTATCACTTAACACCGCATCAAGGACTACGCATGTCAGGTCAGTCAGGCGAGCAGTACCCCTACGCGACGCACCTCGATATCAAGCATCGCCCACTGGAAGTGATCGATGTTCCCGCACTCGTCGGCGCGGTCAGCGATCGCTGGTACAATCAGACCTTGTGCAAGGTCAACGATTCAGTCGTGCGGCTCGGCGTCATGCAGGGCGAGTATCACTGGCACAAGCACGACGACCTGGACGAATTCTTCTATGTGGTCGAGGGAAGGTTTCTCATCGATCTCGAGGACCGAACGATCGAGCTGCACCAGCAACAGGGATTAGTTGTCCCCAAGGGTGTCGTGCACCGCACGCGGGCCCCCGGGAAAACCGTGATCCTGATGGTGGAGGGCGCCGGCATCGTGCCGACGGGAGATTAGGCTAGCGGGCGCCGAGCCTGAAGTCGTGCTCGAGCACCATGTTGGGGGGTAGCACAAGCTTCTCCTGCAACGTGCTGTGTCCCGCCACACCGACTTTGGCGGTGATCTGGGCGCCACGAGTGAATCCACACAGCACAAAGGAACCATCGCTGCCGGTGTCCATCTCCACGGTTCGCTGCTGGTCCGTCGACACCAGTCGTCCATTCTGTTCCACCCACGCAATCTGCCACGTCGCCCAGACGTGTGCGTTCGGAACAGGATTGCCGGCAGCTTCTCTCACGTAACCGGCCGCAATCCCCTGGGCGTCGGTGCCGGCCTCGCTCTTTCCGCACAATGTCCTGCGCAGCGTCGCGTACGACGGGATCATCACGAAAGCCTGCCCGCGCGCGCCGCTCGGCAACGAGATCCGTTGCCTTCGTTCAGCGATGCGGAACAGCCGGAGCCGGGGATGCTCGAAGACGATGGTGTCGGAGAGTGGGGCGTCGACAGCAAGCGTATAATGTCCGGCTGCACCCGTGGCCGCCTTGAAGCGTCCGCCGCCGGTCGAGACTTGCACCCCCGCCAGCGGAGTCGCGGTGGTGCTGTCGAATGCGACGCCCGTGATCGATGAATTGTGGCCTGGTGAGACGGTATCTTCCGAGGAATCGTCGGCGCTCGAGTCCGCGGCTGCACCACCTCGCGCAATCGGTCCACTCGTGTTTCTCGCGATGGTTTGAGCTGCCGTTCCAGCGGGACGGGACGTCCCCCCTACCTCCTGATATCCGACCAGAGTGTCACGGCGGACTGACGGCGATCCGGCCTCAGCCGACGTTATCTGCGCTACGCGCGGCATCCTGATATACCAGCGCGGAACGATCCACTGACCGGTGGGAAGCTGCTGGAACTCGAGCCGTCCGGTCGTCCTCGCTACCCGCAGCGGAATCGGAAGGTTGACGTAATCGAAGTTGAGCAAGCGCAGGGCGTTGGCTTTTGGGTCGAGCCAGAGGATTCCGGTAAGCTCCGGCATTGAGCTGACTTTTGCCGGCTTGAACTCGAGCCCCATCAGGCCCGTTTCCGGACCATATCCGCGGATAGCGGCGAAGCAGTGGGATTTCACGAACTGATCCGACACGAGCATCGCAGTTTCGGGCGGGCGATAGATGTCTCCACCGGTGACCGCGCTGCGACGGCTCGAATAGATTTGATCCCAGGTTATTCCCACCGCCGGCCGTCTGGTGACCCGCGAGCGCTGCTCGGTTCGCTCTGATAGGACCCCGAGATTCCGATCGAGGGCGCGCTCGTACAGGTCTACGTCGATCGGGACCAGTCCCTGCGCTTCCGTAAGAGCGCTGGCGGTCAGCGCCTTTCTGATCTCGACCCACAGGTCCCCAGCCGGTGTGCCCGGCGGCGTAAGGAGCTGACATGCGGTTTCGCTCCGCGCGATTATCGTCGGTGGATTCCGCAATGGGGACATTCCCACTCGCACGCGAATCGGCGTTCCCCCCACGTGCAGCACCACCGAAGCCCAGCTCTCGTATCCGACCTTGTCGGAATGCACCACGTACGCTCCCGAGCTCGGCGGCCGCAGGACCGCGTGCCCACCCTGGTCACTGAAGTTCCCCAGCAGGTTGGCGCCGCGATCGTCGGTGAGCGAGACGTTGGCGCCGACGATCGGCTTGCCATCGGCGAGCTCGACGACTTCGACGAGAACTTCCTGGGCAGCGAGCCGGGTTCCGACAACTATGAATGCCGCAGCAACAAGGAATGGCCGCAGGTGCATGAGTCCAGCGATTTGAGTAGACGTTGACGCGATCGTCCGAACGAACCTTTCGCGGTCTACTTAAATGACGCTCGATCGGGCCGGGGGTTTTGCCAGCGTTGGGTTGTGGCTCTCGCCAGCCGTTTGGCGGCCGGAAGGACTGCTACCTGCCGCTCGACTTGACCACCAGGCTGTACTTGCTCGGCATGGGGCAGCCCTGCGCCTGGGCGGGCATGAACCGGCTCTCCGACGCAAAGGACAGCGCGTTTCGCACAAGCTCGGGATCGCTCGCTCCCACTATCTGGACGGTGCTAGTATCCGCGACCCCATCGGGCCGCACGAAGAACTCCACGTAAACGCTGTCTCCGGGGCCGAGTGTCCGTGGAACTCGCGGCCGCCGCGGATTGCCAACGACGTGCGCCAGTGGAAGCGCGTCAGTCGACACGTACTTGGTTACGCTGTCGGACAGATCCGAGCAACGCGCTGCCTGCTCCGGCGACAGCGCGACAGCGCCGCTCCGCGAAGCGCACGCGGCGGCGACGACGGCTAGTGATGCCACGAAAAGGAATTGCTTCTGCATTTGGGCACGTCTCCGATATTCGCTAAAGCATCGCCTCGGGCTCGAGCTGATCGCTGGCGCCCGACTTCTTTCGACCGGAGCGCGGCTTCGCGTTCGCGTGCTCGGCGCGCTTCCTGTCGACGATCAGCTCCTCCACCCAATCTTCCACGCGCTCGGCCTTCTTCTCGTCGAGGTACGCTTCCTCGTGTTGTACCGGATCGACGGCCGCTCCACCACTCTCGTCCACCATCGCGAGCAACAGGCTCTCCCAGGCTCGCGCCTGTAGGCCGTCACCGACCGAGCGCATCACGAGCCAGTCAGCAAGGTTGGCCGGCCGGTCATAGACCTGCACCTCGAAGCGGATAAGGTCGCCGGGCTGCTCGGCGAGGAATCGAATCGCGCCAGCGAGCGGGTGACCGGTGAGGGTAACCAGTACCGCGGAGTTTGGCATCAACTGCTCGACCCGTACCTGCACGTTCCCCCGCACCGGCAGCGCCATCGTCAGAGTGTTGCCTTGGCCCAGAATCGCGGGTGTTCCGGGCTCGGCGTGAACGTCCAGAAACGGCGTCAGCTCGCCAAACCGCAGCCGGAAGCGAGCGAACAATTCCTCGGGCAATAGCTGGCTTCCGGCGATGTCCACCCAGAAGCGCTTTCGTTTCAGCATCCCGACTCCTTTGTCGGGCGTCTGCTCGGGCAGTGTGTCAGCGAGCTTCCGCAGGCCGCTGTCGAGTGGCGTCGCCGTAATGTGAAAGACTCCGACGAGAGCGTTGGCGCCAGGCGTCGCGATCACGTTGCCCTCGCTCAGCATTATCAGCTGACTCTCGTTGATCGGTATCTTCGCGCCGAGCAATCCGGCGACGGTCGCGCCGGCCAACGCCAGGAAAGGCGGGATGGGAATCCGCGCTGGAGAGCGGCCGGTGATCTCGCTCATTCTCTCGAGCAGATCATTGAAAGAGGTCTTCTCCTCCCCGGCGAGCTCCACCACGCGCCCGTGCAGGTCGGTGCGATGAACGCACTGGGAAAGCGCGGCTGCAAGATCTTCGACCCAGATCGGCTGGAACTTGTCGTCCCCGGTGCCGATTACCGGAACCACCGGAAGCGTTCGAACCATTGTGAGAAGGACCGAAACTACCTCGTCCCCCGGGCCATAGACGTTTCCCGGGCGAAGAATGATCCACCCTCCGGCAAAACTGCGAACGATGTCCTCAGCGCGGCGCTTCGAGCGGTGATACGGAGAATCGCCCGATTCCGCGCCGAGCGACGATACGTAGACGAACCGGCTGACCTTGCAGCGCTCGGCTTCACGCACCATCGCCCGGGTTCCCTCGACATTCACGCTCTCGAAGGTCAGCGACCCCGCTTCCTCGACGATCCCTGCGACGTGCATGACGAGGTCGCAGCCCTCGGCGCACCCGCGCAGCTCGTTCTGGTCGACGACGCTGGCAGGCCACGACTCGACTCCGGCCGGCCACTGTTTCACGTGTTCTGCTGCGTTTCGACTGAGCAAGCGTACGGTGTGCCCGCTCGCAAGGATCCCGGTTACCGCGGCCTCCCCGACCACGCCGGTGCCGCCCGTGACCAGCACTTTCATCTCGATGTCCCCTGTTATGCGGCTCATAGGGGCAGATTGGGTGCCACTCTCCGTGACCGCACGCGCTTTGGCCTCGTCCTTCGAGTGACATGAAGTCCCCGAACAGGGGGCAAGGGGGAGTTGTTGTCCAAAGCCTTATCATCGCTCGCATTGCTGGCGCTCGCCGGCTGCGGCGGAATCAAAGAGCCGTACGTCGTCGGGGCAGCTGGACCCTGGAAGCAGGGTTACGGACTTCAGAACCTCCAGGGCGTGCAGCTGGCGGCTGAAGAGATCAACAAGGCTGGCGGAATAAACGGCCACGGGCTGGTAGTGGTCACGCGCGACGACGAAGGCGACGGAACCGTCGCCGCGAAAATAGCTCAGGAATTCGTCAGAAACCACAAAGTTGCAGCGGTGATCGGACACGTGAATTCGTCGGGCATGCTCTCGGCAGCGCACATCTACGACGGCGAGCTCCCCGCCGTTGCCACCAGCGCCACGTCCCCCGACCTCACCGGAATTTCGACCTGGGTGTTCCGAATCATCTCGAGCGACTCGCTCAACGGGATTGCGCTGGCCACATTCGCGAACAAGTTCGCCACTCGCGCCGTACCCGCCACCGCCGCGGTGCTGTACGAGAACAACACCTATGGTCGCGGATTGGCCGACTCGTTTCGGCGGTCATTCCATGGCGAGCTGGTGAGTCTCGATCCGATCAACGCCGACTTTCCTTCGGCCGAGCCGTACATAGCCTATCTAAAGACGCGAAAGCCGAAGATCGTGTTCGTGGCTGGCCGCGTTTCATCAGGGCTCAAGATCCTCCAGGAAGCAAAGCGTCAGGGGTTCAACCCGATCTTCATCGGAGGCGACGGCTGGCAGGGTATCGTTTCCGACACGGCCATCTCAGAAGGGGCCTACATCGGGATGTCCTTCACTCCGGAAGATCCTACTCGGGCGGCGCGCACATTCGTCGCGGCATTTCAGAAGAAATTCGGCACGTCGCCCGACGCGCACGCAGCGCTGGCGTACGACGCCACGAAACTGATCGCGCAGGCGCTCAAGGCCAGAGGTCCCAATCGCAAGGGAATCCGCAACTACCTGCGCTCGCTCACACGTGACGACGCGTACGAGGGGCTGACCGGGCCCGCCTACTTCGAGGACTCGGGTGACCCCGTGGGAATGCGATTCCGCGTATTGCGCGTTCACGGCGGGCTGTTGACGCTCGCGGAGGCCAAATGAAAGCGCTTTATCGCTTCCAAACGATTCGTCAGGTCCTGACCGTTGGGTTCTCATTCCTGATCCTTCTCCTCATCAGCGCCGGAGCGGTCGGCTGGGTGTCGATGACGCGTATGGCCGACGAGGTAAGCAAGACGCTGTCTGGAGCGCAGCAGGATGCGCGACAGGCTTCGGATTTCTCCAACGTCGTAACTCAGGAGATCCAGGCCGCCAATACTT
>JALYYH010000002.1 GCA_030946665.1 Gemmatimonadota bacterium | reverse complement strand
TGACCGGGACGATCGACCTCACCGCGGTTTACCTGTTCCTCATCGTCTTCTACTGGACGCCTCCACACTTCTGGGCGCTCGCGCTCCTCAAGCAGCGTGACTATGGCAAGGCCGGCATACCGATGGCCCCTCTGGTGTGGGGAGAGCGGGAAACGATGCGGGAGATGGTGTGGTACAACGTGATTCTGATCGCACTAACGCTCCTGCCGGTGACATTCGGAGCGTTCGGAATCATCTACTTCGTTTCGGCGGCAGTGCTGGGGGCAATCCTTCTCGTCGACGTCATTCGTGTCAGCACGAGTGCCGAATGGACCGGACCCGCGTGGAGAGTCTACAAGTTCTCTCTGCTTTACCTGGCGCTGCTGTTTCTGGCCATGGTGATCGACCGTAAGGTGCTCGGCTGATGCCCGCACCACCGTTCGGGGTCTCGGCGCAGCGACCGACGCCGCGCGCGCGCCCGGCCGTGTCGTCTCCCCGGCCACTTGGACGACTGCTCCCACGAATTCGGCCGTATCTTCCGCGTCTCGCGATCGCATTCGTGTGCCTGCTCGGCAGCGCGAGCATTGCCCTCGCATTTCCGCAGATCGTCCGGCACCTCCTCGACGCCGCCTTCATCTCGGCCGATTCCAGCCTTCTCAATCGCATCGCGATTGGACTACTGGTTCTGTTTGCGATCCAGGCGGTCCTCAACTTCGTTCAGGTCTATCTGCTCACGTCGACGTCCGAGCTGGTGATCGCCCAGCTGAGAGAGGATCTCTTTGCGCACCTGATCACACTTTCGCCCGGCTTCTTTACCGAGCGCAGAACCGGGGAGCTCACCAGCCGTCTATCGGCTGACACGACTGTTCTGCAAACGGTTCTCAGCTACAACCTTTCCGAGTTCGCGCGGCAGACGCTTTTCCTCATCGGCGGAATCGTGCTGCTCACGCTCACCCATCCACAGCTGACGGCGACGACGCTCGCCGTAGTGCCGCTGGTTGTAGGTGCGGCGATAGTCTTCGGCCGTGCGCTGCGCCGCGCGAGCACTGGAGTGCAGGATCGCATCGCCGAAGCAACAGGCACGGCGGATGAAGCCTTTTCACAGATCAGGACCGTTCAGAGCTACACGCGCGAAGCCGAAGAGGTGCGGAGATACGGATCGCACCTCACCGAAGTGATCAACGCGGCGATGCGTCGAGCGAGAATACGCGGGACCTTTTTTGGGATTCTGACCTTTTGCGGATTTGGTGGGGTGGTCGCGGTTCTCTGGCAGGGCGGACGATTGGTACTCGACGGCACACTCACTGCGGGCGCTCTGGTTTCCTTCCTTCTGTACGCACTATACGTGGCGGGCGCGGTCGGATCGCTTGCGTCTCTGTTCGGCGCGTATCAGGAAGCAGTGGGTGCGGCGCGCAGAGTGTTCGATCTGCTGGAGGCCGAGTCATCCGTCAGGGATCCCCTCAGTCCGCTCCGCATCGAGCGTCCGCTGCGCGGCGAGATAGCGATGGACAATGTCTCGTTCCGATACAATCCGGGATTACCCGAAGTACTGCACGGGGTCTCGCTCAAGATCGGCGCGGGTGAAGTCGTGGCGCTGGTGGGACCTAGTGGCGCCGGCAAGACGACGATCGCGTCGCTGCTGCCCAGGTTCTGGGACGTCACTGGAGGGCGCATCACGTTCGATGGAACCGACATCCGCGACATCTCACTGGCGGAGCTGCGTGGCGCGATCGGCATCGTACCGCAGGAGCCGACGCTGTTCAGCGGGACGATCCGGGAGAACATCGCGTATGCAGCAATCGGCGAGGACGGTTCGCGCCCGAGCGAGGACGCAGTGCGCGCTGCGGCGAAGGCGGCGCACGCGCTCGAGTTCATCGACCGGCTTCCTGAGGGCTTCGACACGCGCGTCGGCGAGCGCGGAGTAAAGTTGTCGGGCGGACAGCGGCAGCGAATCGCGATTGCCAGAGTATTCCTGAAGAATCCCGCGCTGGTGATTCTCGACGAGGCGACGTCGAGTCTCGACAGCGAGAGCGAGCGACTGGTGGAGCAGGCGATGGAAGATCTGCTGCGCGCGAGATCGACGCTGATCATAGCGCACCGCCTGAGTACCGTGCTGCGCGCGGACAGACTGGTGGTGATCGATCGCGGTGTGATCGTCGAAGAGGGCCGCCACCAGGAGCTACTCGCGTCGGAAGGAGTTTACTCTCGGCTATATCGCGGCCAGTTCAGGCCCGGGGACGCGCTCTCGGGGTCTGCTCTTTAACTGCCGCCGATAGTTCTATCTAGGTGGCGGCGGGCCGGAGGGCGTGCTCGATGACGCTGGTGTGCTCGAGGCGGTGGGGAGGATAGGCACCGCAGGCGTCCTCGAGGCTGCTGATTCGGCCGGCAGTTGCGTGGGAATCGCGGGACCGTTGGCGGCGTTTGCTCGAATGCGGAAAGCAACGTTTGCCTGCTGCCCCGCCGTTATAGTCACGCTGTCGTCTGCAAATCCCAACGTTGGATGCCACGCGCGGACGCGGTACTTGCCGACTGGAATTCCATCGATCGTGAAAGTCCCCGCTGCCGCCGTCTGCGCGAAGTACGGATGGTCGAGCACCGCGATCCAGGCGTGAGTCCACGGGTGCTGCTCGCACACAACCTCGATCTCGGCCGGCTCTCTGAATTTGTCCACAGGAACGACTTCGCCGTCGTCATTGAACGGAGCGATGCCGGTGATCAATCCGGTGCCGACGTTGATGAAGCGGTTGGTGTGGACCGTCCGGTCGTCGTTGACGACGTTGAGCGTGCTGTTCGTCGACATCACCTGCACGTACGGATCAAGCGTACAGCCGCTGTTCGTCAGCTCGAGGCGCCGCTCGAGCGGAAAGCCCTTGCCGCTCCTGATATCGGTGAGCCATACCACCGCCCCGCCAACGCGCGTTCCCGACAGCGCAACGTTCTGCTGGACGATCGAGCTTCCGCAGACGTTCTGGTCGGAAGTCGGGCGAATGACGGCAGCTGCAGGCGCCGTTCCCTCGAAGTCGACGGTACCGGTGATCGCTCCGCCAGCGGAGACCGTGGTGACACGATACGGCTGTGACGGCGACGCGATCACGGCGGCACGGGGTGCTACTCCCTCCTCGGGGGTACGCGCCACGTTCCTCGAATGAGCAGACGCTGTTTCGTCGTGCGAGCAGGCGAGCGCGACGACCATAAGTATGGGAAAGCCGAAAAACCGGCGGGGCATTTGTGTCGAGCCGAAGTGAAGTTCCAGTGGGTGGAAGGGCAAGCGATGTGCCGCGCTACTTTGCCTCGTACACGCGTTTTCCTCCGATCCACGTTGAAGTTACTCGGGTGCCGAGTATTTCGGTTTCGGGGATGCGCATGATGTCGCGGTCGAGGACGACGAAGTCAGCGTATTTACCGGGAGTAAGCGAGCCAAGCATCGCTTCCTGGAACCCCGCGTAGGCCGGCCAGATCGTCATCGACTGAAGAGCTTCTTCGCGGGTCATCTTCTGCTCGGGGTACCAACCGCCCGCCGGCGAGCCGGTCGGATCCTGGCGAGTGACAGCCGCGTGAAAGGTGAGGAGCGGGTTCACCTCTTCCACCGGAAAATCGGTCCCGTTCGGCACCACCACGCCTGTGTTGAGCAGTGAACGCCACGCATACGCGCCGCGGATCCGCGCCGGACCTAGGCGCGCTTCGGCCCATCGCATGTCGCTCGTCTGGTGGGTTGCCTGCATCGAGGGAATGACACCGAGCCTGGCAAAGCGAGGGATGTCCTGGGCGCTAAGGACCTGGGCGTGCTCGATCCGGAATCGGTGGTCAGCCTTTGGCACGGTCCTCAGCGCAGAGTCGAACGCGTCGAGAGCGATTCGGTTGCCGCGGTCACCGATCGCGTGGACGTTCACCTGGAAACCGCGGCGCAGCGCCGTCTCCGCCCAGGCACGGATATGCCCCGGCGGTGAAAGAAGAAGACCGGAGTTGGTCGGGTCGTCGCTGTATGGCGCAAGGAGGGCGGCGCCGCGCGAGCCGAGTGCGCCGTCGGCGTAAAGTTTTATGGCCCGAATCCAGAGATGTCCGCCGTAGAGCGCGCTCTGTGGTCCGCGCCGCAGATACGGATTGCTGAGCGCAGCCGGAGATGTTGGCTCTCCGGGATCACTGAGCATAACGTAGTTACGAAGATTGTAGTTCCCTGCCTTCGCCAGCTCTTCGTAGACCGCTATGGTGGCGGCACGCACACCAGGATCATGGACTCCGGTGAGACCCCAGCGATTGCACTCGTCGATTGCGGCGAGGGTGGCCTTCCGCACCTGTTCATGCGTGGGGGCTGGTATCGCGCGAGCGATGAGGCTGATGGCGTTGTCGATGAAGACTCCCGAAGGCGCACCGGAACCGAGCTTTACGATCCGGCCGCCCGATGGCTCCGCGGTCGCCGAAGTTATGTGCGCCAGCTCCATCGCCCTGGCGTTCGCCAGGCGTGCGTGCCCGTCGATTCTCTCGAGCACCACCGGATTATTCGGAAACGCGCGGCTAAGCGCTTCGTGGGTGGGGAATTCCTGGTTCGCCCAGCGCGTTTGGTCCCAACCGCCGCCGACGATCCACTCACCCGGTTTAACATTCCTGGCCCACGCCCTGACGCGCTCGATCACCTCGGCATAGGAAGTCGAGCCGACGACGTTGGGACTCTCGAGGGTGAAGCCGAGGTCGAGGAGATGCGCGTGGGCATCGATAAAACCAGGGACGACTGTCGCGCCGTGCAGATCGATGACTCTCGCAGACGGACCGGCGAGCACCTTTGCCTCCGCGTCGGATCCGGCGAACAGGACGCGATCGCCACGCACCGCGAGCGCCGAGACCAGGGGCCGCGAGTTGTCTACCGTATAGATCCGGCCGTTGGTCAGAACGAGGTCGGCAGGCCCCTGCCCTCGAAGGGCCAGTGGTGCGAGCGCGCTCAGCACAAAGTAGGTTGTGAGATGTTTCATGGTGGCGGAGTTTGCCCTCCGGATCGCGCCGACACAAGGACGAAGCGTGTCGAGCGTCGGGCGTCGCTTGGATCCGCCGCGCTCGTCCTGGTCATGTCGTGCGCGCACCTCGCGTCCGAGCCTCCGGGTCCCATCGACTATTGGGGCTTCACGGGGCCGTGGGACAAACGGAGCGACGTGTCGGTGCAACAGCACGCAAGCAGCCTCGCGCAAATCATCACGGGCTGGATTGCGCTCGATACGACCAGCTTTCTTCCCGTCCAGGTATATCCGGATAGCTTCCGAACGGAAATGTCGATGGCCCCCCGCACCATGGCGCTCATCACATCCTACAGCGGGAGTCGTTTTCATCCCGAGATCATTCGCGGACTTGGCGGGAGCCGGCAGGCAGCCGGCGTAACCGCTGGCGCGATAGCGGCACTGATCGACTCGACCGGCTATCGAGGTGTGGTCATCGACTTCGAGGGGATGACGCCCCGCGATCTCGATCCACTGTTGCTGGTTACGCGCGCAGTCGCTGATTCGGTGCGCGCGCATGGAGTGCACAC
>JALYYH010000301.1 GCA_030946665.1 Gemmatimonadota bacterium | reverse complement strand
CGGTTGGGCCGCGCGTGCCGCGATGAGAAGGGGAGGGTTCTTGTCCCGCTTATCTAGGCGCATGCGGGCTGTACTAATTCCAGGAGAACCTGTGAAGAAGTCACTCAAGCCGTTAAATGCACCACCGCCAAGGCTGTCTTCGCCGTTGAAGACCGCACTGCGCGCGGCATCCCATGCGGTTGCATTGGGCGGGCTGCTCGTTGGCGGTGCCGTGTGGACGATATCGCAGCAGCACCCGCTTTATGCGAACCCGGGCAGACTGCTCAGATTGCCTGCCGCGGTCGTCGACGCTTCGCAGCCCACCGAGCAGGCATTCCGCATCGGTGAGGTTCTGAATCAGTACACCCATGACCGTGGGCTTGCATTCCGTATCGCCGATGCGCTCGTCGCGCAGGGCGAGAAGGAACACATCGACCCAGCGCTTCTTATCGGCGTGCTGTTGACCGAAGATGCGACGCTCGACCCGCGCGCACGCAGCTCGGTGGGTGCACGAGGTCTGATGCAGGTCATGCCCCTCCACAGCGGAAAGTGGGGATGCGGATCGAAGGACCTGTTCGACGTGGAGAGCAACATCTGTCACGGCGTCCAGATCCTCAAGCAGGCGTTGATCGACGCCCCGAATACTCGTCTCGCGCTGCTCCGCTACAACGGTTGCGTGCGCGGACGCAATACTCCGAACTGCCATCAGTATGATGACAAGGTCCTCCGTCACGCTGGCCGTGCGGCCGCGGAGATGCGACTGGTAAAAACACAAAAGACCGAGTAAGGTTGTCTGGAAAAAGAGCCGGCGCTGAAACGCGCCGGCTTTTTTTTTTTATGCGCCGCAATCCATACGGAGTACTCGCACTTTCCCTTCTCGGGATCTCCTTTGCCGGGCCGCTGGTCCGTCTCTCGACCGCCCACCCGATTGTGATTGCGGTGTGGAGACTCGGTTTCTCGCTCGTAATCGTGGCCGGATTTCTCATCGCAACCCGCGAGTGGCGCGACTGGAGTCGTATGGCGTGGCGTGAGGTGGCTCTCGCTGTCGCGGGAGGAATATCACTGGCGCTCCATTTCTGGGCATGGAACGCGTCGATCCACCTCACCACGATTGCCGCCTCCGTCACCCTCGTCAGTCTCCAGCCCGCGGTCGTTGCCGCGATATCGGCGTTCGCGCTGCGTGAGGCGCCCACCCGCCGCCAGTTATTCGGCATCGCGATCGCGATAGCTGGCGCGTTGGTCATCGCCGCCCCCGATCTGCGCGGGGGCCTGGAGCTCCGCGGAAATCGTGCGCTGCTCGGAAACCTGTTGGCGATTTCCGCGGCTGTGACGGCTGCCATCTACTACACCATCGGACGCCGGCTCCGTGCCTCTCTCGGAATCTGGGCCTACGTGGCGATCGTCTACTGTGCGGCTTTGGTCACTCTCGCTGTGATAGCTGTTTCACGAGGAGTTCCGCTCGCGCCGCAACCGCCACGAGAGATCGCGATTTTCGGGGCGCTCGCAATTGGTCCGATGCTCATCGGACACACGGGGATGAATTGGGCCCTGAAGTATCTTCCCGCTTACGTCGTCAATCTGACCGTGCTCGGCGAACCGGCTGGTGCGACGATTCTCGGGGCCTTCATACCTGCGATTCGTCAGATTCCCACGCTGGCGACACTGGTGGGCGGTGCAATCGTACTCACTGGCGTCGTGATTGCCGCGGAGAGTCGTGCGCGCAGCAGTCCAAATGGCTGACCGTTAAATTTCGGCGCGATCGCTCTCTTCCCGAGTACGCTTGGGTTGCCTCGAAGCCCCTGTGCCTGAATGCGTAGACTGATCCTCCCATCTCTGCTCGCCTGCCTGCTCGTGTGCCCCGCTATATCATCGGCGCAGAGCAGAGTTACATCGCCGAGGGCGCAGTTCGGACACGATATTGGCGACGACTACTTTTTGGCCAACTACAGCCAGATGATCGATTACTGGCACAAGCTCGATCGCGAGTCCGATCGGATGAAGATGGTGAGGATCGGCACAACCGCCGAAGGCCGTCCGATGTGGATGGCGATCATCACGTCGCCCGAGAACCACAGGAAGCTGGGCCGGTACCAGGACATATCGCGTCGACTGGCGCTGGCGGAGAATCTGACCGACACACAGGCGCGTGCCCTGTCCGCGGAAGGAAAAGCCGTCGTTTGGATCGACGGAGGCCTGCACGCCACCGAAGTGCTGGGCGCGCAGCAGCTGATCGAAACGGTGTACGAGCTGGCGAGCCGCACCGATCCGGAGACGCTCCGCTTCCTTCGCGACGACATCGTACTTTGCGTTCCGGCCAACCCCGACGGTCAGGATCTCGTCTCCGACTGGTACATGCGTGAAGCCGATAGCTCGAAAAGGACGACGGCGACACTGCCCCGGCTCTATCACGAGTACGCCGGTCACGA
>JALYYH010000298.1 GCA_030946665.1 Gemmatimonadota bacterium | reverse complement strand
GTTCGTGTGCAGTCCCGAGCTTGGAAGACCAACCAGTACATCGTCCGGCCGCACGCGGTGCGGCCCAAGGATGCGGTTTTCCTCCACATATCCGACGATGAAGCCCGCCAAGTCGTAATCCGGAGGGCTATACAACCCGGGCATTTCAGCTGTTTCCCCGCCTATTAGCGCGCAACCGTTCTGGCGGCACCCGGCGGCGACCCCCGCCACGACCGCTTCTACCACCGCGGGATCCAGTTTTCCGAAGGCGATGTAATCAAGAAAAAAGAGCGGGAGTGCACCCTGGACCAGGATATCGTTGACGCAATGGTTGACGAGGTCACGGCCGATCGTGTCATGGCGGTTCGATTCGATCGCCACCTTGATCTTCGTCCCAACGCCGTCCGCGCTGGACACCAGCACCGGCTGCTGCAGACCGGTCGGGACGCGAACCATTCCGCCGAAGCCACCGAAACCGCCGAGCACGCCGGAGGTGAAGGTGGATTCGACCAGCGCTTTTATCCGGGTCTTCGCCGCATTCGAGGCGTCAATATCGACGCCGGCGCTTCCGTACCGAAGCGCGTCATCCTTCACCTCGGCAGCTCCTCCTCGAACGCCACCAGGCGGCGCATATCGCGCATCCGCTGATCGATTTCGGCGCGAGTGACAGTCATCAGGCGCTCGATCGAGAATTTCTCGACCGCGAACGAGCCCATTACCGACCCGTAGATCACCGCGCGGCGCATGTTGGCATCGCTTAGGTCGCCGGTGGCGGCGAGATACCCGATGAATCCACCGGCGAAGGAATCTCCCGCACCGGTCGGGTCGAAAACGCTTTCCAGTGGGAACGCCGGCGCAAAGAAGATCGACTTCTCCGTGAACATGAACGCGCCGTGCTCGCCCTTCTTGATGATGACGTGCCGCGGACCGCGAGCCATGATCCACTGGGCCGCCTGAACGAGGTTCGCTTTCTCGGTCAGCTGACGCGCCTCGGCGTCGTTCAGGGTGACGAGATCCACGTGCTCCAGCAACGCCAGCAGATCGGGCCTACGACTTTGAATCCAGAAGTTCATCGTGTCGAAGGCGATCAGTTTCGGCTTCTCCACCTGGTTCAGAACGTCGAGCTGCAGTCGTGGATCGATGTTGGCAAGAAAGAGATACGGTGAGGAACGAAGCTTTTCCGGAATCTTCGGACTGAAGTGCGAGAACACTCCGAGATGCGTCTCGAGAGTCTCGGCGGAGTTGAGGTCGTGGCGGTAGCGTCCGCGCCAACGAAACGAGCTTCCTTCTGCGCGCTCAAGACCGCTGAAGTCGACGCCGCGCTTCCTGAGCGGATCGAGCTTCTCCATGGGATAGTCGGATCCAACGACACCCACGACGCTCACTTTGGTGAGATGGCTCGCCGACGCGGAGAAAAAAGTCGCGGAGCCGCCGAGCACGTCGTCGGCTTTGCCGAATGGAGTCTCCACTGAATCGAGCGCGACAGAGCCCACAACCAGAACCGACATTGGTCCTATCTCGTTGGAATGGTGGTCAGGCGGCTAATCCTAACCGCACGGGGTGGAGAGGCAACTACATCCTCTCCGGCGAGGTGATTCCGAGTATGCGCATTCCGTTCCGCAGCACGATCTGGGCGGCACGTGCCAGAGCAAGTCGCGCACGGGTGACCTCCTCCGGCTGCTCGAGCACGTGATGCTTGTGGTACCACAGGTGCGCGAGTCGCGCCGTTTCCAGCAAATAGGTCGCGACGCGCTGCGGCTCGAGCGTCTCCGCGGCGGACTCGACCAGCTCCGGGAAGTCGACGAGCGCCTTGATCAGCTCCTGCTCCTCCGGCTCGGTGAGCACATTGAGCGGCGCGTCGTCCGCCGACACAGATCCGGGATCGATTCCTCCGACCCGGAAAATCCCGCACATGCGTGCGTGCGCCATCTGGATGTAATAGACGGGATTTTCTTCCGATTGCGACGCCGCCAGATCGACGTTGAAAATCAGCTGCGAGTCACTCTTCCGCATCAGAAAGAAATACCGCACCGCATCGCGCCCGACTTCGTTGATCAGGTCGCGGACGGTCACATAGCTGCCGGCGCGCTTCGAAATTTTCACCTCTTCGCCATGCTTCATGACCGTGACCATCTGGTGCAGCACGTACTCGGGATACTCCGCGGACACTCCAATATCGAGCGCCTGCAAGCCGGCCCGAACCCGGGTGACGGTGCTGTGGTGGTCGGCGCCCTGCACGTCTATCGCCCGCCTGAAGCCGCGTTTCCACTTGGTGACGTGATACGCGACGTCGGGCAGGAAATAGGTAAAAGTCCCATCGCGCTTCCGCATCACACGATCCTTGTCGTCGCCGAAATCGGTCGTGCGGAGCCACAACGCGCCTTCGTGCTCGTACGTCTTCCCCGACGCGATCAGCAGCCGCACCGTTTCTTCGACCATTCCGTCGGTGTAGAGCGAGGACTCCAGAAAATATTTGTCGAATCGCACTCCGAACGCCTGTAGATCGAGATCCTGCTCGTTCCGCAGCTCGCGCACGGCAAATTCGCGAACGGAGATGCCATCACGGTTCGCCTGGTACCGCTCGGCGAGCTCGCGGATGTATTCACCGTGGTAACCGCCCTCCGGGATCTGCGACGGCTTTCCCTTGAGCTCGCTCAACCGCGCTTGGACACTGGCGGCAAGATTGTCGATCTGTACGCCAGCGTCGTTGTAGTAGAACTCGCGAGTCACCTTCCAGCCGGTCGTCTCCAGGAGTGTCGCGATCGCGTCGCCCAACGCCGCCTGTCGACCGTGACCGACATGGAGAGGACCCGTTGGATTCGCCGAGACAAACTCCACGTTGGCAAGCCGGCCACGCCCGGCATCGCTCTCGCCATACCGCCCATTGGCAGCGATGATCGCGCGCAGGCCCGACGCGATGAGACCCGGGTCGAGCCAGAAATTCATGAAACCCGGCCCCGCGATTTCGATCCTGGACACTCCGGCGCGCTCGAGGCTCACGGACTCGCGCAACTTTTCCGCGATGTCGCGCGGTTTTGACCTGAGCGGTTTGGCCAGAGCCATGGCAAGGTTGCTTGCCCAGTCGCCGTGAGATGATTCCCGTGGCCGCTCGAGAAGCGGATTTACATCGTCGGGCGCACCAAGGCTACGCGCCGCGCGAATGAGCTCGGCGCGAATCTGTTCGGCGGCAGTCATTCGCTGCCTTTTGCTTTCTTGGGCGCCGGCTTGGAAGCCGAGCTTGAGGACGGAGCTGGCTTCGCGTCCTCGCTGGGCTTGGAATCCGGGCTCGACTTGGCTCCCGTCTTTCCGCCGGAGTCGCTCTTGCTCGCCGAATCCGGGTTGGAAGCGGCCGGTGCGCTCTCGCCGGCCTTCACCGGAGGAGTCTGCGACTTCTTTCCGTCCTTACCGTAGTCGGTGATGTAGAATCCGGATCCCTTGAATACCAGTCCGCCACCCGCCGACAGCTGCCGCTCGGAGATGCTGCCGCACGCCGGACACGCGACTTCGCTCGGCGCGGAACCGATCGAGCGGTAGAATTTTTCGAAATCGTGGCCCTTCGGGCAACGAAACTCATATGTCGGCATGTTGGGTTTTTCGCGGAGAACTGCGGCAACGATCGAAAGTTAGTCCGCCGTGGAGAGTGGCTCAAGCGGACCGACGCGATCACGAGGGTCGGAAATAGCCCCAGTTCCTGGCGAGAGCGGCGGATATCTCGCCGACAGTGGCACGGGCGCGGACTGCATCCACAATGACCGGCATCAGGTGTGTCTCGCCCGGCAACACGGCCGACGCGGTTTGGATAGCGCCGATGGCACGCTTCACCTCGGAGGCATCCCGCTTCCTCCTCACCGCTTTCACGCTCTTCACCTGCGACTTTTCCAGCGCGGAATAATCAGGTGCCTGAATTGATAGCGGACCTTCGTCGTCGACGAAGCGATTCACTCCCACAATCACGGTCTCGCCCGACTCGACACGGAGTTGGTGCTCGTAAGCGCTGCGCGCGATTTCCTCCTGAAAGAATCCAGCGGCGATCGCCTTTTCCGATCCGCCAAGCGCATCGACCTTTGCTATCAGTTCCAGGGCGCGCCCCTCGAGCTCGCTCGTGAGAGTTTCTACGTAATAGCTTCCGGCGAGCGGGTCGGCGGTGTTGGCAATACCGGACTCGAACGCCACGATTTGCTGGGTGCGCAGCGCAAGCGTCGCAGCCTCGGCCGTCGGGAGCGCCAGCGCCTCATCGTAGCCATTGGTGTGAAGCGATTGAGTCCCGCCCAGAGTCGCGGCAAGAGATTGCACCGTGACTCGCACAACATTGTTGAGTGGCTGCTGAGCGGTCAGCGTGACCCCCCCAGTCTGGGTGTGAAAGCGCAGACGCGCACTCGACTCCGACGCGTGGAACCGCTCGCGCATGATGCGGGAGTAAATCCGGCGGGCCGCGCGAAACTTGGCGACTTCCTCGAACAGGTCGCTGTGTGCGGCGAAAAAGAACGACAATCGCGGAGCGAATGCGTCGACGGCCAGACCGGCCCCGATGGCGCGACTGACGTACTCGATGGTGTTGGCCAGAGTGAACGCCAGCTCCTGCACCGCCGTGGCGCCCGCCTCGCGGATGTGGTAGCCCGAAATCGATATGGCGTTCCAGTTCGGAACTTCGTCGGCGCAAAAGCGGAACACTTCCGCAATCAGAGCCATGCTCGGCCCCGGCGGATAGATGTACGTGCCGCGGGCGATGTACTCCTTCAGGATGTCGTTCTGAATCGTGCCACTCAGCTTGTCTCGCGCAATCCCCCGCTCTTCCGCTACGACGATGTACATTGCAAGCAGGGTGGCCGCCGTCGCATTGATCGTCATGGACGTCGACACGCTCTCGAGCGGGATTCCCTCAAGAAGCACGTGCATGTCCTCGACGCTATCTATCGCCACGCCAGCTCTTCCGACTTCGCCCAGCGCGCGGGACGAATCGGAGTCGAGTCCCATTTGCGTAGGGAGGTCGAAGGCAACCGAGAGGCCGGTCTGTCCCGCCCTGAGCAGATGCTTGAAGCGCTCATTGGTGCTCTTCGCGCTTCCGAAGCCGGCGTATTGCCGCATCGTCCAGAGGCGCCCGCGATACATCGTGGGCTGGACACCGCGCGTGAATGGCGACTGACCCGGGTCGCCGAGATCCCTGGCGTAGTCGAGATCGGCGTCGTTGGGACGATAGACGGTCTTGATTGGTATTCCCGATGGCGAAAGCCTCTCGCCCGACTCGTGCTTTTTCACGCGCGCCGGCTCGCGCGCCGGCATGGTGTCACGCGCCTACCGATCCGACCGCCGCCAGGGAGCTGGCGCTCTTGTGCTCGGAGCCCAGCATAGCGCGGGCAGCATCGACGTCGCTCTTGCTCCCGATGAAAAGCGGGGTCCGCTGGTGCAGCTCTGTCGGCTGCACATCCAGAACGCGCTGCGTGCCGTCGGTCGCTGCTCCACCGGCCTGCTCGACGATGAAAGCCAGCGGGCTTGCTTCGTACAGAAGCCTCAGCTTGCCGCGCTTGTTCTTGCGGTTGGCAGGGTAAGCGAAGAGGCCTCCGCCAAGCAGATTTCGATGGAAATCGGCGACGAGCGAGCCGACGTAACGAGTGTTCATCGGCTGACGATTCCCGTCCTGTCCGCGATAATAGTTCATCAGATTCTGGACGGCGGGCTCCCATTGGCTGTGGTAGGAATCGTTCACGGACAGATAGCGTCCGACATCCGGGGTCCGAATGTTCGGGTGCGAGAGCAGGAACTCGCCAAGTGACGGATCCAGAGTGAATCCGTGAGCACCCTGCCCCGTCGTGTACACAAGCATCGTGCTCGAGCCGTAAATCACGTACCCTGCCGCGACTTGCCGTCTGCCGGGCTGGAGCATGTCCTCCATGTCTCCGCGGCTCCCGCGCGTGATCTTCCGCACCACGGAGAAAATGGTTCCGACCGGAACGTTCACGTCTATGTTCGATGATCCGTCCAGCGGGTCGAACAGCAGACAGTATTTCCCGCAGCGGAAATTTTCCGGAATGTCGATTATGCCCGGCTCTTCCTCGGAGGCCATCGCACACAGCCGGCCACCGTGATCGACCGC
>JALYYH010000291.1 GCA_030946665.1 Gemmatimonadota bacterium | reverse complement strand
GAGTACCGTGGGGTGTGTCGGAGTCCGCGTATGCAGTCCGCGACAGGTCGCACACCTATCAGTATCGCGGTTTTGGAGTGCCGGATCTCGCGCTCAAGCGTGGTCTCAGCAAGGAGCTGGTAGTAGCTCCGTACGCGACGCTGCTGGCGATGATCGTCGAACCGAGGCAAGCTCTCAGAAATCTCGCGACACTCGAAGCGGAGGGCGCGCTGGGGCCGTTCGGATTCCGCGATGCGCTGGACTACACGCGGCCTTCGCCGGGATCGAGGAAGACGATCGTGTGCACCTTCATGGCGCACCACATCGGAATGAGCATTGTCGCCCTCAACAACGCGCTCAACCGTCAGATATGGCCGCGCCGATTCCACACGGACCCGCTCGTGCGATCGGCGGAGCTCGTGCTGCAGGAGAGAATTCCACGGCGCCTGGTAATGCAGGACGTGTCGGGAACCGATGCTGCTCGCGTCCCGAGCGAAACCGAGAAGCCGGCAGTGCGCGAGATCGAGACGCCGCACACTCCGCAGCCAGTGGTGGGAATACTCGGGAACGTGCCATACACGGTGCTGATCACAAACGCCGGCGGCGGGTTCAGCCGTTACGGGAATCTGGCAGTCACCCGCTGGCGTCACGATTCGACGCGTGACAACTACGGCCAGTGGTGCTACGTGAAGGACTTGAGCACAGGTCACGTCTGGTCGACGGCACATCAGCCGTCGGGGACCGAGCCACAGTGGTATCGAGTTCTGTTCGCCAGTGATCGCATCACTTTCATCCGGCGCGACGGCGACATCGATACCGTGACGGAGATTGCGGTCGCGTCGGACGACGCAGCCGAAGTCAGGCGGATAATTCTCACGAATAGATCCCTGCAGTCGAGGGAGATCGAGCTGACAAGCTATTCGGAAGTCGTGCTGGCTCCCCCCGAGGCAGATCGGGCGCACCCCGCATTCCAGAATCTTTTCGTGCAGACGGAATTTCTGGAGGCCAACGCCGCTCTGTTGGCGACGAGGCGTCCACGGTCATCCACGGAAGCAGCGATCTGGTGTGCACATGTCGTCGCGGTGGGACCCGAGATCGTCGGGAGCGTCACGTGCGAAACCGATCGCGCAAAGTTCGTCGGCCGGGGTCGCTCGGTAAGAAACGCCGAAGCCCTCGATGAGGGCGCTGAGCTGACGGGAACCGTCGGAGCGGTGCTCGACCCAATTTTCTCGTTGCGGGTTCGCGTCCGCATCCCGCCTGGCGCATCCGCACATGTCGCCTACACGACCTTCATCGCCGAGAACAAGGAGCGGGCGGTCGAGCTCGCGGATCTGTATCACGATCCGTACAGTGCTCGCCGCGCGCTCGATCTGTCGTGGGCACAGGCGCAGGCGGAGCTGCGCGATCTGGGAATCGCGCCCGCTGATGCGGCGCTGTATCAGGATCTGGCTGGCCACTTGATGTTCCCGCATCCGGGATTCCGTCCGGCCCAGAGCGCAGTCGAGGAGAACAGGCTCGGCCAGCAGGCGTTGTGGTCGCTCGGCATTTCCGGCGACTGGCCGATTCTCCTTGCCACTATCGAGAGCCCGGTGGGAATGCCAAGCATCCGCCAGCTACTGAGAACCCATCATTACTGGCGGCTGAAGGGAATCGCCTGCGATCTGGTGATTCTCAACGTGCACCCAGCGAGCTACATGCAGGAGCTGAGTGACGAGCTGCTGGCGACGACGATGGCATCGAGCGAGGCAGGATTACTCGATCGGCCCGGCGGGGTGTTCATCAGGCGCGCGGATCTGCTCAAGCCCGAAGAGATCACTCTCCTCAAGGCCATGGCTCGCGTGCAGGTCAACTGCGATGGACTTGGACTCGGAAACTTCCTCGAGTTCCCGGGTGTCGAGGACAAGTATCCTCCCAAGCTGGAGATCATGAACCGCGATATCGTGCCGCTCGGCACGGTTCCGATTCACGCGAACACGCCGGATCCTGGGACAGGCCTGCAATCGTTCAACGGTCTGGGGGGTTTCAACAAGGAAGGCGAGTACGAGATTCACCTCAGGGCGGGCGATCTGCCCCCGGCACCCTGGATCAACGTGGTGGGGAATCCAACCGGCGGATTCTACGTGAGCGAAGGAGGAAGCGGAGTAACCTGGGCGAGAAACAGCTTCTTCTATAGGATCACGCCCTGGCACAACGATCCCGTGCGCGATCCGTCGAGCGATTGCGTATTCCTGCGCGACGACGCCAACGGAGATCTCTGGACGGCGACGCCCTGTCCTATTCGCGAGGCGACTCCGTACCGGGTGCGGCACGGTGCGGGCTACTCCGTATTCGATCACACTCACAAGGGGCTGGCGAGCTCTCTGCGACTGGGGGTGCATCAGGCCGATCCGGTAAAAATCAGTGTGCTGACGCTTCGCAACGGGGGAATTACTCGAAAGAAGCTGACGCTGACGTGGTACCTCGAGTGGGTGCTCGGCGTGTCCCGAGAGCAGACGCAGTACCAGGTGCGCACGAGCTTCGACGAAGACACCCAGTCAATGTTCGCGCGCAACTATTTCGACTCGGAGTTCGCTGAGACCGTCGCGTTCGCGTCGATCAGCGAACGTGTCGCGTACTACACGGCAGATCGCCGCGAATTCCTCGGGAGAAACGGGACGATATCAAGTCCAGCGGCGCTGGAGCGGGCGGGTTTGTCGGGAGCGATCGGCGCCACGATTGACCCGTGCTGCGCCATGCAGGTGAGCATAACGATCGAGCCCGGTGAGTCCCGCGACATCGTGATGCTGCTCGGTGCGGCTGAGGGCGAGGATATCGTACGCGAGATCATCTCACGCAATCGGGCTCCGAAGGAAGCAAGGCAGGCTGTAGCGGAGAACGTCGAGAACTGGGAGCAGAGACTCGCAACGATCAAGGTGAAGACTCCCGAGCCGACGTTCGACCTGATGGTGAATCGCTGGGCTTTATACCAGGCGCTGTCGTGCAGAATGTGGGCACGCTCGGCCCTTTACCAGTCGAGCGGCGCGTTCGGGTTCCGAGACCAGCTGCAGGATGTGATGGCCTTCGTTTATTCGGAGCCGCAAATAGCGAGAGAGCACATCGTTCGCGCGGCATCCCGACAGTTCGTCGAAGGTGATGTGCAGCACTGGTGGCATCCTCACAGCGGTCGCGGAGTGCGGACACGCTTCTCGGATGATCTAGTGTGGCTCCCCTATGTCATCGACCATTACGTGAACGTCTCGTGCGACCGTGGAATCTTCGACGTCGAGGTTCCATACCTCACGATGCGCCAGCTCAATCCGGACGAGCACGAGATCTACGATCTGCCGAAGGTGTCGTCCGAAGCCGGAAGCATCTACGAGCACTGCCTCCGTGCGCTGAGAAGAGCCTGCACGAAGGGCGTGCACGGGCTTCCGCTCATGGGCAGCGGTGACTGGAACGATGGAATGAACCGGGTGGGAATCGAAGGAAAGGGAGAGAGCGTGTGGCTCGCCTGGTTCCTCATCGCTACGCTTCGGAAGTTCTCGGTGCACGCCGACAACAGGAATGATCCAGCCGTACGGGACGAGCTACTCACGAAGGCCGACGAATACGCCGAAGCGGTGGAACGGTCCGCATGGGACGGAGAGTGGTATCGCCGTGCGTACTTCGACGACGGCTCACCGCTTGGCTCGCGCACCAGCGACGAATGCAAGATCGACTCGATCGCGCAAAGCTGGAGCGTCATCTCCGGCGCGGGAAATCCTGAGCGCGCGCGTATCGCGATGCAGTCGCTCAACAAGCATCTCGTTCGGGAGGACGCGCGTCTCATCGTGCTGCTGACGCCACCGTTCGACAAGACTACGCATGATCCCGGCTACATACAGGGATACTTGCCCGGAGTGCGGGAAAACGGAGCACAGTACACGCACGCAGCTCTGTGGGCGGTGCTGGCAACCGCCTTACAAGGCGACGGAAATCGGGCGTTGGAATTGTTCCAGATGCTCAACCCGATCACCCATGCGGATACTCCAGAGGCGGTGGACATCTACAAGGTCGAACCGTACGTCGTGGCGGCCGACGTGTACACAGCCAAAGGACATCTCGGTCGTGGCGGCTGGACGTGGTATACAGGCTCGGCCAGCTGGATGTACAGAACTGCCCTCGAGGCGATACTCGGGTTTCAGCAGCGGGGTGAACTTCTATTCATAGAGCCGTGCATTCCAGCGAGATGGAAGGAATTCACCGTCGAATACCGGTTCAGATCATCGACCTACGTGATAACTGTCGAGAACCCCGATGGCTTGCAGCAAGGGATGGCGAAGCTGACGGTCGATGGGGAACAGGTCGACAAAGCGATTCCTCTCGTGGACGACGGAAGGACTCACCGCGTCACCGCTTTGCTGCACCCTTCTTCCGCTTCTGCGTCGTCCCCTCCTCCTTCTTCGGCTCCGATCCAACAGGAGAAAGCCCGACTATAGCGGGACCGTTGACGACCTTGCCATAGGGATCGAATCGCGATCCATGGCAAGGGCAGTCCCAGCTCTTTTCGGTATCGTTCCAGTGAACGATGCAGTAAAGGTGGGTGCAGACCGCCGAGTGCTGGTGGATGTTCCCACGCTCATCGCGATAAACCGCGATCTTGCCACGACCGCGACCGATTATCCCACCTTCGCCCGGTTTGATGGCGGCTACGTCGGCAACGTCTCCGGAGGTGAACCAATCCTTGTATTGCTCTGCGACGTTTGCGTTTTCCTTCAAGTACTCCGGAGTCGCGCGAAGCCTTACGCGGGCAGGATCGTAGAGCTTTGCCCACTGGTGCTTTCTGCCCTGCACCAGCTCGTTGAGAACGATCCCGGCGATAGTCCCGTGAGTCATTCCGTTTCCGGAGTCACCAGTGGCGATGTAGATGTGCTCGTCGCCACCAGGGTTCTTGCCGATGTACGCCAAGTAGTCGACCGGCTCCATCACCTGGCCTGACCAGCGGTACTCGACGCGTTCGATCATAGGGAAACGTTCCCGCGTCCACTGCTCGAGACGTGTAAACCGCTCGGCCATATCGCTGGCCTGACCAGTCTTGTGATCCTCGCCGCCGACGATGAGAATCTCGTAATCGAGCTCGTTGCCAGAGCTGTCCTCGGCCTGCTGAAGGCGGACGTAGTGGTAAGGATCGAGGGTGTCCCAGTACAATCCATGAGGGACCGAGCCAACCGGAACGCGCGCACCGATAACGTAGGTGCGATACGCGGCCTGCTTGCTGTGAATGATCAGCCAGTCGTTGACGGGAGTATTCGTACAAACCACAACGTTGTCGGCGCTGATCACGTACCCTTCGCTCGTCGTGACGCGTGCCGGCTCGCCGTCGACGATCTTCTCGGCGTGAACTCCCGAGTAGATCTTGCCTCCATCGCGGAGAATCGCGCGTGCCAGGCCTTTCAGGTACTTGAGAGGATGAAAGGTCGCCTGTCGCGGAAAGAGAAGCGCGGGTCCGCTGTCCCAGAAGCTGAACGGAATGCGATCGACGATGTGAGTGTCGTTGATGCCGGCTCGATGGGTCGCCTCGAGCTCGCGCTCGAGCTCTTTTCGCTGGCTGTCGCCGCCCAGAAAGAGATAGCCCTCGACACGCTCAAAATCGCAGTCGATGTCCTCCATGGAGGCAATCGTCTCGATGCGATGGATTGCCGACATGTGACTCCCGGCGGCGAGCTTCGCGCCGTCCTCGCCGTGCATCGCCGCGATGTTGTAGTAGCGATCGTCCAGCGCGGCGGTGAGATGAGCGGTGGTCCGACTCGTTTCTCCGCCTCCAATGGGTCCATCATCAACGAGCACAACCGCGCGGCCCGCGCGCGCGAGGAGGTAAGCGGTGGTAAGACCCGCGATTCCAGCGCCCACGACGCAGACATTCGTCCGCAGATCCTGATTGAGCGGCTGAAATT
>JALYYH010000275.1 GCA_030946665.1 Gemmatimonadota bacterium | reverse complement strand
CCGCGTTCGCCTCATCGGCGACGGCCATGATGTCCATCTCCTGGGCCATGCGGTACACGGCGCGCACGAGATGGGCGTTGGCTGCGTCGAACCAGAGAGAGCCGACTGCGACATTCCATTTCGGTTGGCGCGGACGAATCAGCAGCTCGCGCAGCTCGATGCGCTGGCCGCCAGGCAGCTGAAAGCTCACCGAGTCCCCCGACGCATAGGTGTAGTACGCCTCCGCACCCGAGGCGAGCGGGTGAATGACCTCATCTTCGCTGACGTCCGCCTTTGCGAGTCCGGAGCCGATCCAGAGCGTTTCGCGACCAGGGGTGTAAGGAATGTCACCAGCCGAACCGAGGTTGACGTCTCCGCCTCCGACTCCTTCGATCATTGGGAATGCGCTGCGCTGCCCTCTGACCTCCACCACCGCGCCCTTGCCGCGCTGCCACATCACGTGCGTGGCGCGCTCGGCGCGCATCAAAAGCCGGTCGCGACCGATCCGCCTGAATCCCATCCCTACCGATACGCGCTCGTAAGCGCTCGCATCGTAGGCTGTGAGCGTTGAGTCCTGGATGAGCCTCGCTTCGCGCGCGTGGAGGAGAAGATCTCTCGCGCGCGAATCCTTGAATGCCGACGCAAGAATGGCCGGAGTAACCGGAGGGCGCTTCGCTATCCGAACGGCCTTTCGTAACGAGTCTCGTACTCGCGCTTTCGCGACCATCGAATCCCGGCGCTCATCCCGCCTGTAGGCTATCGAATCACGTTTTGCCCGTGCCACGCTGTCCTGTTTGTCCTTACCGAGCTGCAGCGTGAGGCTGGACTGTGCGAAGACGATGACGGCGACGAGAGACAGCATGACCTAGTGTCCTGTACCCCGGGGAATGGCGAACATGAATCCAAGCTGCCAGATGACCATATCGGTCTTGCTGCTGCGTGGATGCAGCGTGATGGTGCCGTCCGGATTGTCGGTGATGTCGCCCTTGGTCAGATAAGTCGCGCGCCCACCGTAGTAGTATTTCCCACCCAGATTGAACGCTCCAGTCGTGCCGAACGGGATCTGAACGCCGCTGCCGAAGATCCATGCGTGCGAGCCATTGTGCGCGTTCTGGTTCGAAATGGATTGGAATTGCCCATTCGGATCGCTCAGGGTGGACGTCGTCGAAAAATCGGTGTAAGCAATCGCGGCGTTGGCGTAAGGGCGGAAGGGGCCGTCGGGAATCATGAGCTGCGCTCCGATGGCGCCCCAGGCGATGTTGTTCGTCGTCTCGAGATTGAGGGGAATCCGGCCCGTGATGCCGAAGAACGACGCATCCTTCCGTTCTCTTGCGTACTGCACGGTTCCGGCGTCAGCGCGAATGCTCAGAAATCCCTTGTAGTCGATGTTGTACATGCCATTGAGATTGAAGCCCCATCCGCGTCCAACGTTGCTGGCGAACTCGCCTTTCGGCTGCGACATCACACCATCACCTCCGACCGAAAACCGTGACGGTCCCGACACGGCGGTCGGGACGATCTGCGCTTCGGCAGCTGAAGCGCACGCGACAACGGAAGCTGTGCTCAGTACCGAGACGGCCTTTAACCACATACTTTCTCCCTCTGGCTTGGAACCAGCATTGGCAGGTACGATGATCCCGCGACGCGCCAATGCTAATTCATTTTACGATAACGGGTTATGCAGAGTTTCAGATAACCTGAGCTCCATTCTGCCACTTGATACCCGCGACCCCCGATGATGACACATGCAGAGCTGTCCATTCCCGCATTGCGAGTCCAGGGACTCCGCAAAGCGTATAACGACGTCGTTGCCGTCGACGGCCTGGACCTTCAGGTGGATGCCGGTGAATGCTTTGGTCTGCTCGGTCCCAACGGCGCCGGAAAAACGACGACAATCGAGATCTGTGAAGGAATTCTCGCCGCCGATTCGGGCGATGTCGAAATACTCGGCAGACGGTGGGAGACTGACGAAAAGGATCTGCGCGAGCTGCTCGGAATCCAGCTCCAGGACACACAGCTCTCCGAGAAGCTGACAGTCGACGAGACGCTCACGCTCTTTCAGAGCTTCTATCGCGACGCCCGCGACGTCGGTGAAGTCATAGATCAGGTCGAGCTTGGCGAGAAGCGCCATTCGCGGGTTGGTGGACTCTCGGGCGGGCAGAAGCAACGCCTCGCAATCGCCTGCGCATTGGTCGGCAACCCGCAGCTGCTGTTTCTCGACGAGCCCACGACAGGCCTCGATCCCGTCTCGCGCCGGCAGCTCTGGGAGCTGATTTCGAAATTCCAGGCGGAAGGAAAGACCATCGTTCTCACAACCCACTACATGGAAGAGGCGGAGCGGTTGTGCGATCGGGTGGCGATCGTGGATCACGGCAAGGTGTTAGCGATGGGCACGCCGCGCGAGCTGATAGACGCCGTGGACATCTCCCATCTTCCTCCACCTGAGCCGAGGAATACCTCGGCGACATTGGAAGATGTGTTCATCTCACTCACTGGCAGGGGGCTCCACGATGAGTGAGCGAGTCCCGTTTCCGATCACTGAGGAGATGGCGCGAGCACAGCTGAGGCCCCTGCCCGGTCGAACCTTCATGAAGCGCTCGATGGTGCAGCTCACCCTCGTGCGCTTCCGGGAGTTCATTCGGGAGCCGGAGGCTGTTTTCTGGACATTCATCTTTCCAATCCTGCTCGCTGCTGGATTGGGAATCGCGTTCAGACAGCGGGCGCCTGACAAGGTTCAGGTCGGCGTAGTCGCCAGCGGATCCGGCGGTGCCGCGCTGGTTCAATCTCTCACGAAGGATTCCTCCCTCATAGTCAAAACGTACGACGACAGCGCCGCGGCGTTGGCGCTTCGCACGGGAAGGGTTGCGCTGCTCGTGGTTCCGGGAGCCGCGAAGGGTAGCGTGCGCTACGTCTACGATCGCGGACGAAGCGACGCGGTGAGCGCGCGCGTTCTGACTGATCGTGCCGTGCAGGCGGGGGCCGGCCGGGTTGATCCGGTTCACACGTCCGACAGTTACGTCACCGAAGCAGGCTCGCGCTACATAGACTTTCTCGTCCCCGGCTTGCTCGGCATGAATCTCATGGGGAGCAGCATCTGGGGACTCGGATTCGCCATCGTGACGGCGCGGAGCAAGAAGCTGCTCAAGCGCTTGATGGCAACGCCAATGTCTCGCGTTCAGTATCTGCTCTCGTTTCTGTGCTCGCGACTGGTTTTTCTGATTCTGGAAGTCGCTACTCTGCTTGGCTTCGGACACTGGGCGTTTGGCGTCCCGCTTCGCGGCTCGCTCCTCACGCTGTTTCTGATAGCTATTCTCGGGGCGATCTCCTTCGGGGGTTTGGGGCTTCTCACCGCTTCGCGCGCGCGCACCACTGAAGCCGTATCGGGCATCATGAATTTCATCATGCTGCCGATGTGGATCTTCTCCGGGGTTTTCTTCTCATCCGCGAATTTCCCGGATGCTGTCCAGCCTTACATCAAGCTGCTGCCTCTCACTGCGCTGAATGATGCCTTGCGCGCCAACATGCTCGAGGGAGCATCGTTCGCCGCTGTCAGTCCGCAGATACTCGTGATACTGGCATGGGGCGTCGTCACCTTCTTCGCTGCGCTCAAGCTGTTCCGCTGGCGCTGATGAGCGATTCCGCTCCCGTGGCAGCCGAGAATCTTCTTCATGTCAACGACGCTTTTTCAATTCCTCGCGGAGAGCTCGACGTCCGGGTGTCGCGCTCGTCGGGCGCTGGTGGACAGCACGTCAACAAGACTTCGTCGCGCGTCGAGATCTTCTGGAATGTCCGCGGGTCTCGAGCGCTCAGCGAGGATCAGCGCGCACGCTTGCTCGACCGGCTCGCCTCGCGACTCAACACGGACGGCAGCGTGCGGATCGTTGCCAGCGAAATGCGGAGCCAGAGCAGGAATCGGGATCTCGCCGAGGAGAAGCTCGCGGATCTTGTCCGTCGCGCCTTGGTGATTCCCAAGAAGAGAAAGGCCACTCGACCCTCAAAAGCATCCAGGGAGGCACGCCTCGATGGGAAGAAACGGCGGTCGCACAAGAAGCGCGAGCGGCAGAATAAATCGTTCGATTAGATTCTCCGTCATTCCTGCCGCCACCGACCCTTTTCATTTCCCGAGTGACCGAGAAACGCGCCTCGCGCGCGCAGATAGTCGCTGCGTTCGCTTCGATCTACATCATCTGGGGCTCGACGTATCTCGCAATTCGCTATGCGATCGAGACGATGCCGCCATTTATCATGGGCGGCGTTCGCTTTCTCCTCTCGGGTGCAATGCTATACATCTGGGCGCGATACCGCGGTGCGCCCAAGCCGACCAGGCTGCAGTGGCGGAACGCGATCATCGCCGGCGGCTTTCTCCTGCTAGGCGGAAACGGAGCCGTAGTCTGGGCCGAGCAGTTCGTGCCATCGGGGCTTACGGCTCTGCTAGTCTCGATTCTTCCATTCTGGCTCGTGATCATCGAGTGGGGAAGACCACCGAGGAAGCGGCCGAGCGCTGCTGTGCTCGCCGGGCTGATGCTGGGGTTCATCGGGATAATCGTACTCGTCGGCCCGGGCAACATTGGCGGACAGGGCGATGTCAGGCCGCTTGGCGCACTGGTGCTGATACTCGGCTCGCTCTCCTGGGCGATCGGATCATTCTGGTCGCGGGACGCGAAGCTGCCGGACTCGGGTCTTCTCACTACTGGCATGGAAATGCTCGGCGGCGGGACGCTGCTGTTGATCGTCGGATTGGCGAGTGGCGAGCTTTCTCACTTCGACGTGCAGCGCGTGTCGCACGCTTCTACCCTCGGGCTCGTTTATCTGATCACGTTCGGATCGCTGCTTGGGTTCACGTCGTATATCTGGCTGCTGGACAAGGTGTCGCCGGCACATCTGGGGACCTATGCCTACGTGAATCCGATTGTCGCCGTTCTCCTCGGCTGGGCAATCGCCGGTGAGACACTGTCGATTCGCACCGCCGTCGCCGCGGCGATTGTGATCTGCGCGGTTGCGTTGATCACGACAGCGCGCAGTACGATGACGGCGCAGAGCGGGTAGCTGCCGGAGAGAGGGAAGCGCTGTCCTCCCGAGCGACTATGGCGACAGTGCTATCGAGCGGGCTTCGCTACCACGTGGGTGACGGCGGTGAGCACGTTACCCGTGGCGGCCGACTCCGCCTCCTTCACGAGCCCCACGCCGCGACAGTAGTACTTGTGCTCGCGCACCTGGGGCTCGAGCGGCGTTGTGTCGAGCGTCTCCACACAGCTCCGGTACCGACCGGCCGGCACCGAGACGTCTTTGTTCGTGCTCGTGACCATGCCGATGTCCTCGGCAGTTCCGGCGAGGTACTCCTGGTGATAACGGGAATTCAAGTGCGCAGCCGGATCACCCCACATGATGATCCCCGGCTGTGCGCCACCGACGCCAGCCGTCCATGAGCCCGACGTATTCGTGAGCCGTCCTTTCGAGAGCGCTTTGGTGTTCTCGCCCAGGTACCAGACGCTGCCCGTTCTATCTTGCGAGTACCAGTCGTACGTGTCCTCTACCAGCTCGCCTCTCCGGAACACGCGGTCGTGCACGATGCGCGCGGGGATCCCGGCTACGCGGCGGGTCCGGGTCGTAACTTCGGTCACGGTAGTCTCATCGCTGGACGAGCCCGTCCCCTGATAATGGAATACAGTCCCGGGCGTGAGCGGGAACCACGGATTGGTGATCGTGCTGGTGAAGTCCTTCGGATCGAGCGCAGGGATATAGCGGCCGGCCGTGACCGCCTGTGCCGGTACCGCGGCGGGAGCAACTGGCAGTGCGATCGTGGCGATAATAATTGCACGCAGGCAGCGAGCGCGGGTGTGCTTATGCATCTGGTCCATCATGTCCTCCTGGGGACGTCCATCGCGTCTGTGTAGGCTTAATACGACGAGGTGTCGCTGACGTACGCTACACAGGCGAAGTTGACTGCACCATCAACGCCGACGCTATGCAACGCGATCTGTGTGCAAACGCGAGCGCGGCGTTGATCTCCCGGTAATGTCGGGGGTATATACTTCGGACCCACCCCCCACCCCCACCCCCCCCGGCCGATGCGCCTGCTCCTAGTCGAAGACGATGCCGTGATCCGGCACAGCCTCGCGAAGGGGCTTCGCGAGGAGGCCTACGCTGTAGACGTGGCGGCCGACGGCGACACGGCGATCTACCAGGCTGCCATCAATCCTTACGACGTGGTGGTGCTGGACGTGATGATCCCAAAGCGCGATGGGCTTGCCGTGTGTCGCGAGCTGCGACGTCGTGGTTTGACCACGCCGGTGCTGATGCTGACGGCACGCGACACGGTAACCGACCGAATCGTGGGACTCGACACGGGCGCAGACGACTACCTTAGCAAGCCGTTCGAGTTCGGCGAACTGCTCGCGCGCCTGCGCGCGCTGTTGCGGCGCGGGCCCGCGCTCGCGCCGGCGACGTTCGACGTGGCTGACCTCAGCATCGACGCGCGCGCGCAGCGCGCCACCCGCGGAGGCGCTGCGGTTCCGCTCACCACGCGCGAGTATGCGCTGCTCGAGTTCCTCGCGCGGAACGCGGGACGGGTCGTCGGACGAGCTGAGATCGCCGATCACGTCTGGGACGACAACTATGATCCGTGCTCCAACCTGATCGAGTCATACATCAGCCGCCTGCGCCGCAAAGTGGATCGAGACGGGCTCCCCCCGTTAATCCATACCCGGCGTGGCGCGGGGTACGTGCTCGGCGACAGGCCGGTTGGCGACGGGGTGACGTGACCGCGCACCGCCTCGCGGGGTCGATCCGAGCGCGAATGACAATCTGGTATGCGCTCACCATCGCGGTCCTGCTCGTGGCCAACGCGGTAGCCACAGGAATCTTCCTCTCACACGCGGCGCATCGGCGCGCCGAGCACGCGCTCCAGGACGGCGTCCGCAACTACATCACGCTCTGGCGCCAGACCATCGCCGACGATCAGACACCTCCACGAGCGGCCGCCGATTCCGCCGCGCTCGACTTCCAGGATCAGACCGTGCGGGTCGCAGTGTACGACTCCGCAGGGAGGCGTGTCGCGGTGTCGGCGACCGCGCCGCTCATGGCGCCGGTGCTTGAACGGCGTGCGCCCGTGACGATCGCCGGAGCCACGTATACCGTGGGGGCGTCCCGGTCCATGGCGCTCGAGGCCCAGAGCGCCGTGGCATACGCACACGCGATGCTCGTCGCAATCCCGATCGCGCTGATCGTCGCGTCGTTGGGCGGATACCTGCTCGCGCGCGCCAGTCTCGCCCCGGTCGGGATCATGGCGGCGCGGGCGAGGCGCATCGGCGCCCACACGCTGAACGAGCGGCTGCCGGTCGTGAACCCGCGCGACGAGCTCGGCGAGCTGGCGCAGGTCGTGAACGAGCTACTTGCACGGCTGGAGCGTGCGTTCGCGGAGCATAACGCCATGGCGGAGCGGCAGCGGCGCTTTATGGCCGACGCCTCGCACGAATTGCGGACCCCGTTGACGGGTCTGTCCAGCGCGGCAGATGTCGCCCTGAAGCGCGCCGACCGCGATCCGGCCGAACTGCGCGAGGCGCTCGACATCGTGCGCGGCGAGGCACTACGGATGGGACGGCTGGTCGATGACCTGCTCCTGCTCGCTCGGGCCGACGCCGGCGACGTCCCGCTGCGATTCGCGCCGCTCTTCCTCGAAGAGATCGTGCAGGATGTGGTGCGCACCGCGCGTGCGCGCGCGAATCACCGCGAGATCGGCGTCACCGCGCCGCCCGCCGCCGAGGCGCCCTTCGTCGGCGACGCGCACCTGCTTCATCGCCTGGTGCTGATTATCCTCGACAACGCGATCAAGTTCACGCCACCCGGTGGGCGTGTAGCCATCACGCTGGATCGCGACGTGACGCGATCGCTCTACACGCTGATTGTCCACGACAGTGGTCCCGGCGTGCCACCGTGGGCCCGCCCGCACATCTTCGACCGCTTCTACCGCGCGGATGCGTCTCGTACGCACGCGATGTCCTCAAGCGATGGCGATCGCGCCAGCACGGGGCTGGGGCTCGCGATCGGCGCGTGGATCGCGACGGCGCACGGCGGCACGATTGCGCTGGACGAATCGGCGGCGGCCGGCGCGCGGTTCATCGTTCGGCTGCCGATCCGGGACGAGTGATGATTCCCTTTGCACTCCCGATCCAGGTTCCCGCGAGCTCCGTGGAGCTGGCGGGAAGTGCAATCCCGGCTGAATTGCAACCGGCGCTGGCGAGCGCCGTTATCATCACGAGAAATCGTTGGTTGAGACCGCATATGAAGCCACCGTCGCGATCGACGCGGCGGCGCCTCGATCTAGCTGATCCTCTCCCAGGGCCGATCAGGGTGCGGCCAGGAAAAGAGATCCGGGTGGAAGAGGTGCGCGAGCAATTCGACGCCTTCCACGACTCGCGGGCCAGGCCGCGCGAAGTATGCGTTCGCATCCACAGCGTAGACCTCCGCGCCCGGCACTCGCCGCATCTGCCGCGCAAGGTTGGCCGATTGCTCGAGCCGGTACCCACACGGCGACACGATGATGACTTCTGGCCTGGCGTCGACGACATCATCCCAGTCCATCCGAACGGAATCATCGCCAGAGCGCCCCAGTGGATCTTCACCGCCAGCGAGTGAGATCATCTCCGGCACCCAGTGTCCCCCGCAGAATAGCGGGTCGGTCCACTCCAGGAAAACGACACGTCTGCGGTGAGCGTTCCTGATCGCATCGCCGACGCGGGCGAGTCTCTCCTGATTGGAGCGCACGAGCGCGTCGGCCTGATGTATCCGACCTATGGCTCGACCCACGTCGAGAAGATTATCCTCGATCTCGCCAATGCTTCGCGGCGTAAGAAACAGAACTTCGGGCCGCACGCTGAACTTCCTTACAGCGCGTGTCAGCTCATCCCCTGATGGAGCGCACACCCGACAAAGATTCTGCGTGAGTATCACATCTGGACGCAGATCGCGAAGAAGTAGCTCATCGATGGTATAGAGGGTGTCTCCGCTATCCATACGCTGCGCTACGGCAAGATCGATCTCTTCCGGCGACGCGCCATCGAGATCGAGCGCGGGTCGGCTCACGACTGGCAGAGTCGCGACGCTCGCGGGGTAGTCGCATTCATGCGACCGACCCACGAGCTCACTTCCCGCGCCGAGTGCATGGACCATCTCCGTGCCCGCGGGCAGGAAAGAAACGATCCGAGGCATGGCTGCTCGCCCTTAGGCGAGTTTTCCCAAGGTCGGAGCTCCGCTCGGCCGTGGGATCGGGTGTTCAGCGGTTCGGCGCTTGTACACACCGAGCTTGCCGAATACCCACTCCCTCCACTCGTCGAGAATCTCGTAGAACGTCGGAATCACGACGAGCGTCAGCAGTGTGGATGTGATCACACCGCCGATCACCGCTCGTCCGAGCGGCGCACGGAACTCGGCCCCTTCTCCGATGCCGAGCGCGACCGGCAGCATGCCCGCAATCAAGGCGAGCGTGGTCATCATGATCGGACGCAGACGAATCGCGCCCGCCTGAATCAGCGCATCACGCCTCGACAGGCCGTCCTTCTCTCGCGCCCATTTCGCGAAGTCGATGAGCAGAATGGCGTTTTTCGCCACGATCCCCATCAACAGAATCACGCCGATCAGGCTCATGATGTTGATCGTCGTCCCCGTGATCATGAGCGCCAGCATCACCCCGATGAGCGAGAGCGGAAGCGAGATCATGATCGCCAGCGGCTCGAGGAACGAGCCGAACTGCATGACGAGAATCAGGTACATCAGCATTACAGCGATGCCCAGAGCGGAGAAGATGCGGCCGAAGACTTCGTTCTGGCTGTCGACTTCACCGCCCTGCGTGATGTGCACGCCCGGGGGAAGAGCGAGCTTCGCGATTCGGGTGTTGATGTCCTTCATCACTTCGGTCAGTGGCCGATTGGATGTATTTGCCTGCACGGTGACCACGAGATCGGCATCGAGATGGCTGATCTGCGCCGGACCAAGTGACTGACTGATTGTCGCGATCTGTCCGAGTGGAAGCGTGCGCGGCTGACCATCAGGCCCGGTGACCACCAGCGGCAGCTGTTCGAGATCCGCAGCGCGCTGCCTGGCTTCGGGAGCGAGGCGCACGTTCACCTCGCGCGTCTGGTCGGTGGGATCGACCCAATCGCCCGCCTTGATTCCGGCAAACGCGGGACGCAGCGCCTGCGCGACCTGGCCGACGGTGACTCCGAGAGTTCCCGCCAGCCCACGATTCAGCTCCACGTTGAGCTCCGGTTTCTGTCCTTTGGTGGAGAGACCGACGTCCACTGCGCCCTTCACCTGCTTGACTTGATCAGCGATCGCCTCAGCAGCTGCGCCAAGCTGCTGTGACGTACCTCCACGCAGCTCGATCTGGATCTGTTTCTGCGCGCCCCCGAAGTCACTGGTGAACACTGACATCGTTGCGCCACCAATGTGTCCGACTTCCTCACGGAGTTGACGACCGAAATCTTCGGCGCCTATGCTTCGATCCGATTTTGGCACCAGTCTGACGTAGATGCTGCCAATGTTCACGTCGCCCGTATTCCCGCCGAGCGTGGTGTAGGTAAACCGAACTTCCTTGTGTGTACGCGCGATCTGCGCCGCTTCTTCAGCTTTGATGCGAGTGTAAGCGAGGTTCGAACCGGGCGGAGTCTCGAGCGCGATGTTGAGCTCCGATTGATCCTCCGTTCCGAAGAAGCTCGCGCCGACGAGTCCCACAGCTGGAAGCGCCAGCGCGATGATGAATGAAGCCAACGCGATCAGAACCATCGCCACCCGGTGATCGAGCGCCCAGGCAATCAGCCCTTTGTAGCGCTCGGCGACGCGGTTGAACCAGTGGTTGAACTTCTCGAGTGCGTGTGCGATCGGGTTGCGTCGCTCACCCGCTTCCACCTGCGGATCCGCCCAGTAGGCCGACAACATGGGATCCAGCGAGAAGGAGACGAACAGAGATACCAGCACCGAGGCAGCAATGGTGAGAGCGAACGGCTTGAACCACTGTCCGGCAACTCCATACATAAACGCCACCGGAACGAATACAGCGACGATGGAAAAGGTCGTGGCAGTAACGGCTAGACCGATCTCGTCGGTGCCCTCGTGCGACGCCGTCATGTGATCCTTACCCATCTCGATGTGGCGCACGATGTTCTCGCGCACGACGATGGCGTCGTCTATCAGAATTCCGATCGCCAGCGACAGTCCGAGGAGCGACATGGTGTTGAGCGTGAACCCGAACGCCCAAACGGCGATGAACGACGCCATCACCGAGACCGGCAGCGCCAGGCCCGTTATGACCGTCGATCTCCACGAGTTGAGGAACACGAACACCACCAGCACCGTGAGGAGCGCACCGATGAGAAGCGCTTCTTCGACGTTGGTCACCGATGCTTTCACGCGAAGCCCGGAGTCTTTCACGATGTCGATCTTCACTCCGGACGGAAGCGTTTTCTGTATCTCCTCGACCTTCTTTCTCACCTTTGCGCTGACGTCGGTGGTGCTGTAGCCCTTCGACTTCACGATGTTGATGCCGACGGCTTCGACGCCGTTGTACAGCGCGAGCGACCGCTGCTCCTGAGTGCCGTCGATCGCATCCGCAACCTGACCAAGTCGCACGACCTGACCGTTTCGCTCGGCGACTACCAGGTTCATGAAATCCTGCGGCCCCTCGAGACGACCCTGCAGACGAATGGTGCGCTCGTCGAGATTGCCATTCACCCTTCCCACCGGTGCCGCCAGATTCTGCGACTGCAGCGCCTGCACCACCTGGTTGACGCTGATACCCGCCGCCTGCAGCGCCTGCGGCCTGAGCTGAATCGTCATTTCACGCTTGACGCCACCAACGAGCTGAACCTGTGCGATGCCGGAGATACCTCTCAGCTTGCTCGTAATGTCGGGATCGGCGAGCCGGG
>JALYYH010000258.1 GCA_030946665.1 Gemmatimonadota bacterium | reverse complement strand
GCAACGTCCAGACGAAGGTCGCTGATTCCTACGCGACGCATCCCTTCCGCGAATACTTCGATCGCGGGCTCAACGTGACGCTGAATACCGACAATCGGCTCATGAGCGCCACCACGCTCACCGATGAGTACGTCCACGCGGCAGAACATCTCGGATTTACCGTGGACGAGCTCGCCGGGATTGCGCTGAACGGATTCGAAAGCGCATTTCTTCCCTGGGAGGAGCGTCTAATGCTCATCGAGGAAGCCTCCGACAGGATCGACGAGATGATCGGGTCCGACGAGTGAAGAGCGAGTTCTCCACCGGCGCGGCACGCGAGGCGGCGCAGGCGATAGGCAAGCGCGCGGGCGCGCGTAAGCCGACCGTCGCCATCGTGCTCGGCTCAGGGCTCGGAGGGCTCGCGAATGCGATCGAAAACGCAGTGCGCGTTCCATTCGCCGATATCCCCGGGTTCCCGGAGGTTACCGTCGTCGGACACGAGGGCGCGGTGATCGTGGGCAGCCTCGGCGGCCGGGAGGTTGCTGCCCTTAGCGGCCGATTTCATGTCTACGAGGGGCATCACGCGGCGCTTGCCGCTTTTCCGGTGCGGGTATTCCACGCGCTGGGAGTCCGCGAGATGTTCGTATCGAATGCAGCGGGCGGAATCTCCCCCAGACTCGCTGTGGGTGATCTCATGATGATCTCCGACCATCTCAACCTGATGGGAACGAATCCACTGGTTGGACCCGCGCAGGAAGGAGACACTCGCTTCCCCGACATGACCGATGCGTATGATCCCGGGTTCCGCAAAGTTCTGCGGACTGCGGCGGAAAAACTGGACATTCCGCTTCGGGAGGGCGTTTACGCCGGATTACTCGGTCCATCCTACGAGACGCCGAGCGAAGTGAAGATGCTGCGGCTGCTGGGAGCTGACGCGGTCGGGATGTCGACGGTGCCCGAAGTGATTGTGGCGAGAGCGCTCGGGATCCGCGTCGCCGGAATCAGCTGCATCACCAACGCCGCGGCCGGAGTTACGGGAGCCGCGCTCAGCCATGCCGAAGTACTGGAAACCACGCGGCGGGTCAGCAGCGCTTTCGAGGCGCTCGTTAGCGAGTTTGTTGCGCGCTCAGGTGCGCGTCAGTCGTCGTCGGCGAGATGATTAAGGGGCCCGTGGCCTGAACCCAGGCCCGGCGCCCCGGCGATCGCGTTGTGCACGTACTGAATGGACCGCCGGACTGCAGCGTGCAAAGACTCGCCCCTCGCCAGCTGCGCTGTGATTGCGGCCGATAGCGTGCAACCGGTGCCGTGGGTGCTCGTAGTTTCCAGACGCTGTCCGCGAAACGCGCGCACATTTCCGTCGTAGAGGATGTCGACTACCCTGTCACCGGATTTCAGGTGGCCGCCCTTCAGAAGCACCGCCTGCGCGCCCAATTGACTCACGATCTTTTCAGCGGCGCGCGCCATTCCATCTTCATCCTCGATCCTTTCTCCTATGAGGAATTCAGCTTCCTGGATATTCGGCGTGACGAGGAATGCCCGCGGAACCAGCCTGCTCCGCAGTATGGCGATCGTGTCCCGCTCGAGCAGCACATCACCCGAGGTCGCCACCATCACGGGGTCCAGAACGTAGTTCGTCAGTGAGTGAGACTCGATGGCGTCGGCCACAGTGGATGCGATCGCCGCGGTCGCCAGCATACCGGTCTTGAACGCCGATGGCGGGAGATCCTCGTAGACGGAGTCTATTTGTGCGCGAACCAGCTCGGCTGATACCGGCTCCCACATGGCCACGCCGCGAGTGTTTTGCGCCGTGACCCCGGTAATTGCCGATGTTCCGAAGACTTCGAACCGCTGAAACGTCTTGAGATCGGCCTGGATCCCGGCGCCGCCGCCCGAATCAGAGCCCGCTATAGTGAGCGCAATGCGCATAAACGAAAGATGCGCCGTGACGTGTCACGGCGCATCTGATCTTGCGCGCGATCAAGCCCTTACTGAGCGCGCGGCGGCGGCGAAGGCGGAAGGGACTGCAGTCGGGACTTGAAGATGTGGAAGTTGCGCGTATCAGTTCCGAGGTTGGCGAGCGTACTCGGTGGAAGCTGATTGATGCGCGCCTGGACGGCCGTGATGCGATCCTCTTCGAGAGGGTGGGTGAGGAACCACGCTTCCACGCCGGCGGGCCGGTTCTTCCGCTCCTCCAGGAGCTTCCTGAACATGCTGACCACTCCTTCGGGGCTGATTCCGGCCCGAACGACGTTGTTGAATCCTTCCTGGTCGGCTTCCGTCTCGTCCTGGCGGCTGAAGCGGGCGAACAGCGCACCGCCGCCGATCTGGATCGCGGCGCCGGCAACCTGGCTGTTGCAGACTCCAGTGAGCACGCAGGCCAGCGTTATGCCGACGTTGGCGCCCTGCTGCTTCTCCATCTGCTTGACCGTATGCCGCCGGACGACGTGTCCGATCTCGTGGCCCAGCACGCCGGCCACCTCATCCATCTTGTCAGCACGCTCGATCAATCCACGATTGACGTAGACGAAGCCCCCTGGCACCGCAAACGCATTCACTTCCTTGCTGTCGACGATGAAGAAATGCCAGTCCAGATCCTTTCTGTCAGTGAGCCGGGATATCGAATCGCCCAACACGTTTATGTAGCGATTCAGCTCCGGATCCTGGACGATCGGTAGTT
>JALYYH010000237.1 GCA_030946665.1 Gemmatimonadota bacterium | reverse complement strand
TGGGAGGGTCCCATCGCGCACCGCCATCGGGCGAGTGCTGCATGGACAATACGACGCTGCTATCACTCTTCGCAGTCCACCAGATCCGAAAGAGATCCGGGCCGGCGCTCGCGGTGCGGATCGACCGGACACAGTGATCGACACTGCCACTCACTGACGGGAGATTGGCACTGAGTCGACCACTGCGCGTGTCGGGGTCGCCGAGCTGCGATCTGCGGTAGGCGACGTCGCCCCACTCGACGGGGTCCGTCAGGCACGCGGTCATGGCAAGCGCGGCGACGGCAGGGATGGCCATGGTCAGTGAGCGTCCGACCTCAACGCGTCCCCATCGATTTCTCATTGGCCAACTTTACCGCACTGAACGAGGCCCGAACAGTCTAGCGGGGTCCGTTTTGGCCGGGGGTACCATATCTTTCGAGGGTTGTTCTGCCCGCTACTTCGAGGAATTCAGGAAATGGCCGCCTCTGCAGTTCGCCCCGCCCGTTCAGCTGCTTCCGCTCCCAGTCCCTCCGGCAAGGACGATAAAACCGGCTCGGAAACCGTATCGCCGGAGATCCCGGCACGCACGCTTGCCGGTTTCAATGGGAACCGCAGAGTCCCGCCGCCGGTCAACGAGGTGATAAAGAGCTACGCGCCGAGATCTCCGGAACGTGCCGAGCTCAAAGCTCGCCTGAGATCGATGTCGAGCGAGCGGGTCGACATCCCTCTCATCATCGGCGGACAGGAGATCCACACCGGCGACCCCGCGCAGTCGGTTATGCCCCACAATCATCGCCACGTTCTGGCAGACTGGCATAGAGCCAGCGCAGAGCATATCGACCTGGCGGTGAAAGCGGCCCAGACCGCTGCGAGGGATTGGGCGAATTGGGCGTGGGAAGATCGCGCGGCAGTCTTCCTGAAAGCGGCCGAGCTCCTATCGACGACGTGGAGAGCGACGCTAAACGCGGCGACGATGCTCGGACAGTCGAAGACCGCGTTTCAGGCGGAGATCGACGCCGCTTGCGAGCTGATCGACTTCTGGAGATTCAATCCGCACTACGCGCAGGGTCTTTATGACGAGCAGCCGTTCAGCGACCGCACGATGTGGAACCAGCTCGACTACCGTCCGCTCGAGGGATTCGTCTACGCGGTGACGCCGTTCAACTTCACGTCGATCGCGGGCAATCTTCCCACCGCCCCGGCGCTGATGGGAAATACCGTAATCTGGAAGCCCGCGTCGAGCGCGATGTTGAGCGCGTACTACATCATGAAGCTGCTCGAAGAAGCGGGGCTTCCTCCGGGTGTCATCAACTTTGTTCCGGGCGATGCCGGAATGATCTCCGACAAGCTGCTGTCGAATCGAGATCTGGCGGGAGTGCATTTCACGGGCAGCACCGCCGTCTTCAACAACATGTGGAAGACGATCGGCGCCAGCATGTCGCGCTACAAGTCGTATCCGCGCATCGTCGGCGAGACGGGTGGCAAGGATTTCATCGTCGCGCATCCATCCGCCGACCCGGCTGCGCTTTCGGTCGCGATCGCGCGCGGAGGATTCGAGTACCAGGGACAGAAGTGCTCCGCCGCGAGCCGCGTCTACATCCCCGAATCAATCTGGCCGGAAGTGCGCGATCGCACCGTCGCCATCATGAAGGACATAAAAATGGGCGACGTCACCGATTTCCGGAATTTTATGGGCGCGGTGATAGACAAAAAGGCGTTCACGAAGATCGGTGAATACCTCGAGCATGGTCACAAGAACGCTACGGTCGTCTCCGGGGGTGTCGCTCGCGGCGAGGATGGCTATTTCATCGAGCCCACCTTGATCGAAACCAAAGATCCGGGTTACCGCCTGCTCTGCGAGGAGATCTTCGGACCGGTTGTAACCGCGCACGTCTATCCGGACTCCAAGTGGACGGAGACGCTCAAGATCGTCGATGAGACGTCGCCCTACGCGCTGACGGGCGCCGTGTTCAGCAGGGATCGCCAGGCGATCAGACAGGCAGCGCTGGCTCTACGCAACGCAGCCGGGAATTTCTACATCAACGACAAGCCCACTGGAGCGGTGGTGGGACAGCAGCCGTTCGGCGGCGCCCGCGGGTCTGGCACGAACGACAAGGCCGGCTCCAAGCTGAATCTGGTGCGCTGGATCAGTCCCCGAAACATCAAGGAGACATTCTCCCCTCCGACTGACTATAGGTATCCGTTCATGGCGGAAGAGTAGTTTCGGCGCACGGATCGGGACGCCGGAAACGAAACGAGCCAGGTTAGAACCGCGCCTCGACGTACAGATTCGTGCGGATGGACTTCTCGGGATAGATCCCCTTTGCTACGTCGACGCGAATCAGACCGTCCATGAACGACGCGCCGACTCCAGCACCGCTCAACGGACGTCCCGGATGCGCAAAGTCTGTCCGGCTTCCGGCCCAGCCGAGGTCGCCGAACACGATCTTGCGGAAAGCCGGCCATCCGGTGCCGAGCTCCAGGCTGGTCATCCAGAACGAATCGCCGATCGCCACGCCAGCCTTCTGTCCGCGCACGGTCTGAACTCCACCGAGGAAGAATTGCTTTTGGATCGGCAGATGTCCGCCCGATGTGCCACCGCCCAGTGTCAACGCTCCATCAACTTCACGACCCAGGCTGTGCGAGAGAGTCGTCTGCAGCGACCCGCGCGAATAGTCGAACGTGCCCGCTCCACCTTCGAGCTTGATGTCGGTGAGAGCGCGAAACCCGTGAGGATCGAGTCCGACTGAGGAGTGATGCCCGACTGCGAGTCCGACGATCTTCCCGTTCACCGCATCAATGTTGGTGAGACTGCCCCTCACGCCGTGGGGGTGCGCAATCGAGAACTCCGTTTGCACCGTCGCATCGAACTCCTGCTCGGCGAACAGACGCCAGCGGTTGATCATCCCATAATCCTTGGCGCCCTTCAGCTCAGTCCCCCAGGTCCTGTAGTAAAACCCTTCGTCGCGCCCGAAGAAGAGGGCCGACAGTGAGCTGCTGAAGCCGAGTGGGTCGCCCCAGTCGTTGGACGCGACGAGACGGCGGTAGGCGCCGACACCGATCGTGCGCCGGCCATCGGTACGATCCAGTGACAGCTCACCGTTGGGAGAAAGATCCGCAGCACCGAGGCGAAGAAGCGCGTGCGCGGAATATCCGCCACCCAACACCTGATCCGCTGCGAGGGCGGTGGAGAACCCCTCGATACGATTGAAGCGTGTGTACGGCAATCCGTAGGAGAAATTCGGGCGCTGGGGCGCGAACTCTGGCTGCGCGCCGAGTGTCAGCGCCTCTGACACGAGTGCATCCCGCTCGGACGTTCCGAAGACCGCTTCACCATCGTCGTAGATCGATTTTGGAAGCTCCGGCGATCGCGCGAGTGCCACCGAGTCGCAGGGAGTCACCACGCGAATCCGCAGAGTCTCATTCGACCTGTATTGCGTTCGAACGCGCTCCGTTCCCTCACTGCACTCAGAGCGACGCCGTTCCCTTCGCGCTGCACGGGAGACGGAATCCCGCGCAGTGTCCCCGACTGCAATCGTCAGATCGGGCATGGGGATCGTCCCGTTCACGCTCTCGTAAGTGAATCGCTGCTCGAGCTTGAATGGGATGTGCATGAAGCTCACCTGCGCGTCACCTTCGATCGTCTGTGCGCGCGGCAGCCAGAACCGGCCCTCGTGCAGTCCATACTCCACGGTTATCGCGCTGACCATGGCCTTCATCGGCAAAATCATCGGCTTCAGCCAGCGTGGCATCTCGTCGTCGTGGTTCTTTTCTTCCGCGTTCGCCTCATCGGCGACGGCCATGATGTCCATCTCCTGGGCCATGCGGTACACGGCGCGCACGAGATGGGCGTTGGCTGCGTCGAACCAGAGAGAGCCGACTGCGACATTCCATTT
>JALYYH010000236.1 GCA_030946665.1 Gemmatimonadota bacterium | reverse complement strand
CGTCGAGCTCGGGGAGGTATTCCTGATTGACTCGCGGAGTATTCGTCCGCGGTGTCTTTCTGCGCTCGAAGTCGGTGTATGGAATCACTTCGTCCGCGGTAGTGTCACCTTCCGCGATGTGCCAGAGTGCGTCGTTGTCGAACGTGTGCAGTGCTCCGGTGCGCAGCGCCTGCGCCCGAATCTCGTCCGCGAGTTTCCCCGTCGTAATCATTCCGCGCAGCTCCGCCGTGATCTCGAGGAACTCGATGAGCGGCAGACGCCCGGTGTAGCCGCTGAATCCGCACTCCGCGCAGCCCGTCGCCTTGACGTGCCGAGCCTTGCCGAACAGGCGCTGCTGCGCCGAGCGAACCATCGGGTGCAGCTCCTCGATGGGCGCTTCGTACCGGCAGTGCGGACACGCCCTTCGCACCAGTCTCTGTGCTGTGACGCCGATCAGACCAGCCGCCACTCTGAACGGCTCGACGCCGATATTCGAGAGACGGGGAATCGCGCCGATTGCGTCGTTGGTGTGCAGGGTCGACAGCACCAGGTGTCCGGTCATCGCCGCCTGGAAGGCGATGGTCGCGGTTTCCTGATCGCGAATTTCTCCGACGAGCAGCACGTCGGGGTCCTGACGCAGAACCGATCGGAGAACGCCGGCGAAGGTGAGGCCCTGCTTCTCGTTCACCTGAACCTGGTTGACGCCGCTAAGGCGGTACTCGACCGGGTCTTCGACGGTGACGATGTTGACCGATTCGCCGCGTCGCGTGTTGAGCGCGGCATAGAGCGTCGTCGTTTTGCCCGAGCCCGTGGGACCGGTGACGAGAAGAATCCCCTGCTCGCGGTTCAATAGCGCCGTGAACCTCTCGAGCACCTCGGGCATGAACCCGAGCGTCAGCATCGAGACCTGTACCGACTTCTCGTTGAGGAGGCGCATCACGACTTTCTCGCCAACGCGCGTCGGAAGAATGGAGACACGAAGGGCGACTTCGTCCCCTGCCACTCTAACTTTCGCGCGGCCGTCCTGCGGACGGAACCGCTCGGCGACGTCCAGGTCGGACATGATCTTGATGCGCGAGACTACCGGACCGACGCCAATGAATCTTGGCAGCACCATGATGTTCTTGAGGAGCCCGTCGATACGGAATCGCACGAGTGTCGATGTCTCGTCGTGCTCGATGTGGATGTCGGACGCGCGCAGCTTGATGGCGTTGGCGATAATGGCGTCGACGAGCTTGATGACCGGCGCGTGGACCCGGGCCAGCGCCGCTTCATTCTGCTCTTCTTCCTTGATCTGCTCGATCCCAACGGCGTGATCGAGCTTTTCGATCAGGCCGTAGATCATCGCGTCGGGCCGAAGAGTCTCCGACACCAGCTTGTCGAGCTGTCCCGGTGGGCAGAAAAGAGGGGTGACTTCACGGCTCGTCGCCCAGCTCACGCGCTGGATCGCTTCCTGGTCGAGCGGGTTCGCCATGGCGAGCCAGACCATGCGACTATCGACTTTCACGGGAAGGACGTTGTGATCCCGGCACAGCTTCTCCGGAAGTATTTGCATCGCGTCCTTGTCTATGTCGCTGGGATTCAGATCGACGTAGTCGATCCTGAAGGCTTCCTTGACGACCTCGGCGATCTCCTTGAAGGAGAGGACATCACCGTCGATGAGGGCCTGGGCAACGTACGGCTTCTCCTGAAACCGCCACCGTTTGATCAACTCAGGCGTGACACCCGGCATTGTACCCACGAGGGCGACAAGCCACTCATCCTTGAAGCGGAATTTTCGCTCGTTGGCTTGCGGGTCAGCAGGAGGTGTCGTCATGTCGTCCGGTGGGGCGCTCTGTCCTGCTGCTCTATAGAAGGCAGGCAGTCATAAATGACTGTTTTCACCCCCCCAAGATAACACCCGAGGTCGAGCCCCCTTGAGCTCCGCCGGATGGCGTTGCCCGCCGACGATTCAGGGTCCGATAATCGGCGAGATCCGAGGACGCGGTTCGGTTCGCTATTTGCTAAACATGCGATCATACTTTAGAGCCGCGCCGTCCCACCAGGTTGCGGATCAGCAAAACGAACGCGTCCGACCTGGGGACGCACCACTGGACCGGGATGTCAGCCACAGCGATCCATTCGTCGACTCATGCCCCAGCTGCTGGGTCGGCAGCCTATCAATCGGATAGCATCATTCGCAACAAGATTCTGAGGCTCCTGCCTCCGACTGAGCTCGCCACTGTGATGCAGCGCAGCGAGCTGGTGGAGGTGCGGTCAAAGGAGATGCTGTTCGAGCCGGGGGACAAGCTCGAGCACGTTCACTTTCCCGAGAACTGCGTTATTTCGCTGGTGACGGTGATGGAGGACGGCGATCAGGTCGAGGCCATGACGGTCGGGAATGACGGATTCTCGGCGATTCCGGTCTTTCACGGCGTCCAAACCACGAAACACAGAGTCTGCGGTCAGATCACCGGCCTGGCGCGACGCCTGGCCGCCAAGGACTTTCGCGACCTCGCGGAGGAATGCGCGGAGCTTCGTCGACTTCTGCACCACTACAGCGAATTCGTCTTCGAGACGGTGTCACAATCCGCTGCCTGCAATCGGCTCCACGTCATCGAGCAGCGTTGTGCGAGGTGGCTACTCATGTCACAGGATCGCGTCGGCCGCGACCAGTTCGATCTCACCCAGGAATTTCTCGCCGAGATGCTGGGGGTTCGCCGCCCAGGCGTGACGGTGGCGATGGGAATCCTCGAAAAGGCCGGCCTCATCGCGCACGGACGCGGGAACATCACGGTGGTGGACCGGGCCGGACTCGAAAAGGCTTCGTGCGAGTGTTACCGCACTATAAGGGAGAGGCAGGCGAAACTCATCGGATAGTCTCGGCGTCGGGATCGCGACACCACTATGCGGCCGAAGCCACGCCTTCCACCAGCGGCATCACGCACTCCGAAAACCGCTCCATCTCCTCCATCTGCGGACTGAACTGAAGCAGCAATAGATCAACGCCAACCGCCTCGAGCTCCCGAATACGCGCGGCGACCTGTTCCGGCGTCCCCACCAGTCCTGCTCTCAAGCCACGGTTCGAGACAGAATAATCCTCGAGAGTTACCTGCTGATCGAGCGCGGTATGGGCGATCCAGTCCTGATAATTCTCGTAGCCGGGCGAGCCGGGCTGAACGTTGGTGATCCGCGCGAGCTCCCCCTCGGCCTCCCGCTGGGTGTCGCGGACTATCGCGTATGCAGCGACGCCGTACAGCATCGGGCCGAGTCCGATTCTTTCGCGACGGGCGCGCATGTCGGCGATCTTCGGCGCCACCCGCTCCGCTGGATCACCGTGCATTACATAGGCATCACAGGTGCGCGAGATCAGCTCTTTCGCGGCAGGGCTTTCGCCGCCGGCGTAGATCGTCGGCCGCGGTGTGCGCAACGGCTTGGGCTCGAGGATCGTCTCCTCGACCTTGTAGTGTTTTCCGGCGTGACTGAAGCGCGGCTCCCTCCAGACTCCATTCAGGATGCGCAGCCATTCGTCGGTTCGCGCGTAGCGGTCGTCGTGCTCCTCGAAATTGATCCCGTAACGCCTCGCTTCGTCCTTCCACCACGACGACACGACGTTCAGCGCGAGCCGGCCACCCGAGATGCGATCTATGTTCGCCGCCTGCTTGGCGAAAATCGCCGGTTCGTGAAACGTCGGACGGACCGCCACCATCAGCTCCAACCGCTCGGTGACGGCTGCCAGCGCCGCCGCCGTCGACCACGCCTCGAGCGAATCACCGTCGATTCCCTTGATGTCGTTCATGAACAGCTCGGCGATGAGCGTGATGTCGT
>JALYYH010000231.1 GCA_030946665.1 Gemmatimonadota bacterium | reverse complement strand
CCGTGATCCACCGGCTCTCGGCCGCGACGCATGAACAGGAACTCGTAGAGCAGCCCCGCAATGAGGGCACCGACAATGGGAGCGAAGAAGTAGAGGAGCTGCGCCTCGTAGATGCCACTCGCCACAGCTGGCCCGAATGACCGCGCCGGATTCATCGACGCTCCGGTGAGCGGACCGATCGCGAGTATGTCGGCGGCCACCACCAAGCCAATCGCCAACCCGCCAATCTTGGGACCGCGCAGATCAACCGCGGTACCGTACACGACAAAGACGAGGAAGAACGTCGCGATCGCTTCAACCAGGAACGCCTGACCGCCCGTCACATCGAGAGCGATGCTGAGACCGCCGCCCCTGGTCGCGGCAAAAGTGGCATCGGAGAACGCCGCCTTGAGTGCGTAGCCCGCCGCGATCGCCCCCAGCAGCTGGCCAATGATGTAGAGCGCGGCCATCATCGCTTCGATCCTTCTCGTCGCGAGCAGGGTCAGGGTCACGGCCGGATTGAAATGCCCCGAGATGCGCATGAGCGCACTCACCATCACGGCCAGGATCAAGCCGTGCGCGAGCGCGACTTCGATCAGCCCCGTAGGTGATCCGGTTATTCTCGCATGAATGATCGCGCCGCTCCCCACGAAGACGAGAGCGAACGTACCGATGAACTCAGCAGTGAAATGGCGCCACGCGTCCCGCATGTCCTGCCCCCGAAGCTAGTTGGGGCCGCGGCGCGCGAGCTAGATCACTCTACGCAGTACCAGCGCGGCGTTGATTCCGCCGAAGCCGAAGGAGTTCGTGAGTATGTGCTCCACTCGCTCTTTCCGCCCCGCACCCGGCAGAAAGTTAAGATCGCAGGCCTTGTCCGCAACCTGAAGATTGACCGTTGGCGGGAGCCATTCACGCTCGATCGCGAGTGCGCAAATGGCCGTCTCGATCGCGCCAGAGGCGCCAAGCGCGTGGCCGTAGTAGCCTTTGGTTCCGCTCATCGGCACTCTGTAAGCCCGATCGCCCATCACCTTCTTTATGGCCATCGTTTCGGTGGCATCGTTGAGCGGCGTCGAGCTTCCGTGAGTATTGACGTAGCCGATCTCTCCCGACGAAACGTTGGCATCGGCGAGTGCGAGCTGCATCGATCGTGCGGCCTGCGAGCCATCCGGGCGCGGCGCGGTCATGTGATGAGCATCATTGGTAGTTCCGTAGCCAGCGACTTCCGCGTAGATCTTCGCGCCGCGTGACTCCGCGCGCTCATATTCCTCGAGAATGAGCACCGCGGCGCCCTCGCCCATCACGAAGCCGTCGCGATCCTTGTCGAACGGACGGGATGCAACTTCCGGCTCTTCATTCCGCGTCGACATCGCCCGTATGAGCGAGAACGCACCAAAGCAGAGCGGAGCCAGAGGCGCTTCGGCCCCGCCGGCGATCATCACGTCAGCGTACCCATCGCGGATCTGCCGGAACGCATCCCCGATCGCGATCGTCCCTGACGCGCAGCTCATCGCATTGGTCGAGTTGGGTCCCATCACGCCAAGCTCGATTGCGATGTTGCAGCTGGACGCGCCACCGAACACCGAGAGTGCGAGAGTCGCGTCGACCTCGCGAAGTCCTCGTTGCAGGAAGACAGCGAGCTGGCTCTCCGCGTAGCCGATTCCGCCCAGAGCGGTCCCCATATTGGCGCCGACCCGTTCCTTGTTTTCGCGGGAGAGGTCGAGATTCGCATCCGCCAGCGCCATCTGCGCTCCGACCACCGAGAATTGAGCGAAGCGGTCAAGACGTTTTGCGCGCTTGTTCTCGAGATGGTCTGTCGGAACGAAGTCGTTGACCTCCGCTGCGTTGTGACTGCGGAACTGCGACGGGTCAAAACGCGACAGCGAACGCACGGCGGAACGGCCGCGCTGTAGTCCCGACCACAATCCGTCCTGAGTCGTACCGATCGGAGTTATGGGTCCGATGCCCGTAATTACCACTCTGCGTCTGCTCACCTGAGACACGTCTCCCTCGTTACTTCCGTTTTTTCGCTTCGCGCTCCGCTATGGCCGCTAACCCTGCCAGAGTGCGGGAAGCGATTCCATGCACGAATACCGGCCCGATCAGGTACTTTGCTGCCCACTTACCAATCACTGGCAACCGGCGCGGTCCGTCCCATAAGTGCAGGATTCGTACGTGAGTCCCACCAGCAGTCGGCTTGAAGGACCACTCGACGTCCATTTCCGTGGTAATACCCCCCACATGACGGAATCGGATCGAGGGGCGGGTCTTGTCTACAGCCATCTCTGACAACCACCACGTTGGCCAGTTGATCCGGAACCGCCCCTTGGCGGCCCTTACCTCAAAAGGCCGGTACGCGGACATCTCCACCAAACCTCCGCCGTCAGAGCGTCGGGTGCGAAACCGTACGTATCGGTAGTGCGGGAGATAGGCCGGCCAGTTTTCCACCTTCATCGCCAACTCGAAGATTGTTTTCAACGGCGCGTGAACGAGCTGTTCGTCCACGGTCCGCATCGGTCGTCCGACCGGCATTGGACCGAGATCGAATGAGCGTCCTACCCGTGTCATGAGCGATTCACCGGCGCCCAGCTCGTTGTCACCCGAAACGCGCGGCGACGGTGAACGACCGGGATGCTCGCAACCGCCTCATTCACGATATCCACCAACTCCTCGGGCGTGAACCCCCTCAGCACGGAGACGACACCATCGTGACGGCTAATGGCATGAAATCGAAGGGGAAACGATGCGAGCCAGAGTCCTGCCGCCGCGATCCAGCTTCGCCTGAGGTCGCTGACGATGACTCTTATGCGCGCGACACGATTCATTTCGCGCAGGAGCTCCAGCGCATCCGCGCCCGCGAAGTGATGCAGCACCTGCGAGCACATCACGACGTCGACGCTATGGTCGGCGAATGGCAGACGCAGTGCATCGCCGCACACGGCGAGGTTGAGCGCCGGTCGGCTGGCGCGCGCGAGCTCGATCGCCGAGTCGAGTCCCACTGTCGTCAGCTCGATTCCACTCTCTCTGGCGACTTCCCGCGCCCGACAGGGGATATCGCCGAGTCCGGTTCCGACATCGAGCAGTGTCGCCCGCGGCGGCAGATCCTTGAGCGTGTTCTTCAGCTCGTCGATAGCCGACTTCAGTCCGCCGAACAGAGAGTTCGAGCGAACGACGTCGGCCAACGAGCGTGTCATGACATCTGGGTCGACGTTCGGATCGTCGAGCATCTCGACGCCGCGTATTCTCGGAGGTGTGAGGATGGAGCGCATGCCCGCTAGCGCTCCAGCTGCGCGTAACCGCCGCGATAATACAGGAGCGGCGTGCCCGACTCCGCTCGCGTTGCCTCCACCTGTCCGACGATGATCGTGTGGTCGCCGGCGTCATGCATCGCATAGGTGCTGCACTCGATGACCGCGAGTACGTCATCGAGCACCGCGAAGCCGCTTTGGGATCTGCTGTAGCCCACCCCCTCGAAGCGGTCGATATCGACGATCGAGAAGCGGCGGGCGATCTGTTCCTGACTGGCGGAGAGAATATTCACCACGAACCCGGGGGCGTGCGTGAGCGCCTCGTACGCCGAAGCTGCCTTCTCGATGCAGATGAGAACGAGCGGCGGCTCGAGGCTGACGGAACAGAACGCGCTTACAGTCATTCCCTGATCGGAGCCGTCACCAGTCCTGGTCGTCACGACCGTCACACCTGACGAAAATCTACCCAGCGCACTGCGGAATTCGTCTGGACTGACGGTCAAGTTGTAAGGCCCGGCGAGATGAAGAGCTTGAAGAGAAAACGCGCATTCAGCACGAGCCTGACCGGAATGAAATCTCCCGCCACGCCCACCAATAGATCAGCCATTTCCTTGCGCCGGGAGAGAGATTTTGCCGCGTTGTTGAGAAAGCAAGGATATGCGATGGCCATGCCGACTATCCGCTCGAGCTTCCACTTTCCGCCGAATTCACTTCGTCTGGCCGTCTCGTAGCCCGCCAGGGCGCGATTCTCGTCACGCGGCGCGCCGCGAAGGGCTTCGGCAATGAAAGGCGCGACCAGCTCGCCGCCACGCAAGGCGGAGTAGATCCCCTCGCCGGTGAATGGGTCGAAAAACTCAGCTGCGTCGCCCACCAGAGCCGCCCCGGGAGCCCAGGCCGGCCGCGACTGCGTGGCGAATGGCCCCGTTGCGCGCACCGGCGTCACCCGCTCGGCCCCTACAAACCGTTCGGCGAGATGCGGACGCGCCGCTATCCACTGCTCGAAGAATTCCGTACGGCCTTCTCCAATTTCCCGCCCTCGCGACATTGGAACGACGACAGCGACATTCATCAGTCCGCGTCCGACGTCGACGATCCCGAAGTAGCCATCGTAGTCGACGTGCATCTCGCCGAGGTCGCCCACGTCCCGGACGTTCCTGTAGTGGGCCACGAGCGCGAGTCGTTTTGGAAAGAACCTGCTCGTACGCGTCAGACCGAGTCGCCTTCCAACGACCGAACGCAGGCCATCCGCCCCAACCACGAACCTGCTCGTCAGGGTCTGCGCGTTTCCGTCCGCCCCCATCACCGCCACCCCATTCACGCGGCCGCTGTCATCCCTGACCACGTCCGTGACACGCACCATCTCTTCGACACGGGCACCGGCAGCGCGAGCCCCATCGAGGACGGTGGCGTCTAGAATGGTTCTGCGGACTGCGAGACCATGGTCGCGAAATCCGCGAAACCCGTGAGTGGACGCAAACTCTCCGTCAGCGTACACGCCATTCGGTGCGCGCACCCTCATCCCGGCGAGGTGGGCCGGGCACGAGCGCTCGATCGCGTCCAGGACGTTCATGTCGGAGAGAACGCGCGACGCCTGCGGGCTCAGATATTCGGCGCATGTTTTGTCCCGCGGAAATTTTGCCCTATCGATCAAAAGCACATCTACGCCTTGCCGCGCGAGTGAATGCGCGGTCGACGCTCCGGCCGGACCTCCACCAACGACAATTACTTCTGCGTCGAGTGCTCTAGCCACTCGCTATCCGATCGCGCGAGCGACGCGCTGGAACAGCCCCATGTACTGCCAGTGGGGTCGCGGCAGGCGAAGAAGCGACGCGGCTCGGGTGAGATACGGCAAAACCACCGATCGGGAATCCGCCGAGAACATGAATCGCGGATGGTCAGCCGCGAACCGCTTGAGTCGTGCGACCGTCGCCTCGAATTGAATCGCACTGGAGAAATAGAAGGTAGGATCGAGCAGGGAGCTGCCGGCTGGAACCACGCCTTCCGCAATTGCGATCCTGTGAAGAGTCGTTCCCGGATAGATGCGGAGTCCAACTGTCAGGTAAGCCGCGTCTCCGCGCTGGAGACGCCACGCCGCGAATGCCAGCGTTTCTTCGAGCGTGTCGTCGTTTTCACCAGGGCCACCGACGAGAAAGATCCACAGAGTCCTGATTCCAAATTTCTCCACTCGCTCCGCCACTTCGCGGACCTTCGCCGCATTGAATCCCTTTTCCAGCTTCTCCAGAACCGGATCGCTTGCGCTTTCGGCGGTAATCCCGAGTGAACGGAAGCCCGCAGTCTTCATCGCGCCAAGGAGCTCGGCGCTCGCGGTCGCGGGAGTGAAGTTCGTGGTATCGAGATCCACGCCCAGCTTCCGACGCGTGATTGCTTCACACACCTGCAGCGCATGACCCGGCGGCGAATTGAATGTCGAATCGACGAAGTCGAAGTGGCGCACTCCGGCCTCTCTCTTCAGCTCTTCGATCTCATCGGCTACGAGCTCCGGATCGCGGGTGCGATATCCCCAACCCTCCACGTTTCGATACGTACAGTAGACGCACTTGTACACGCAGCCACGCTTTGTCTGAATCGGAATCGTGGCGCCGTGCCGCTGATACCTGGCGAGGTCGATCCAGCGATGCAGGTCGGGGCGGGGCAGAGAATCGAGATCGGCATCTTCTCCTGGCGGCGTGAACGCGACTGTCCCGCTGCGATCGCGCACCAATCCGGGCATGGCGTCGATCGGCTCGCCCGACGACAACGCATCCACCAGCGCGACGCTGGCGCGCTCCCCGTCTCCGGCAACCGCGTAATCGACGCCCAGATCGCGAAACAGCGCTTCGGGGGCAACTCCAAACGCAGCGCCCCCCGCGATGACTTTCGCTTTCGGAGCCGCCAGTCTGAGCGCGTGGAGCACGCCTCGCGCCTCCGGGGTATAGTGGCGCAGCGCAATCGCGTCGCTATTGTCGATGTTTCGTACCGAGACCCCGATGATGCCGGGCTTGAATTCAACAGCTGCCTTCCTTGCAGCTGCCACCGGATCCGACTCGAAGCACAAATCGAGAAATCGGATTTCATGTCCCGCGGCATCGAGGGCAGAAGCAACGCAGGCGAGACCATTCGGCACAACCGGATACGGCTGGCGCTCGCGATTGGTGCTCACGAGTAGAACCCGCGCTCCGCCTCCTCCGCTGTCTCGGTGAATCCCGCTCCGCATACGCCTCTATGTACCCCGTAAGGACCAGTCGGTCACGACAGAAGTAAAGTTACCAGGGCGCCCACACCCGAGGAGACTGCGTTGACGGCGTCGTTGTCGAAGCCCCGGAGTCCGCCGATGCGCCGAGTCTGATTTCCGCAGCTATGGATGGATCGCTCGGTCGACGTCGCGCATACGTCGCACCAACGGCGAGTTTGCAGGGTAGCTCCGAGCAGGGAATCTGCCACTGAGCCGGCGAGCCCTCCCAGCACCACCGCGGCGAATGGAACCGGCCACCGGGCGAGCGCCGCTCCTGATGCGATGAACAGGGCACCCCCAAAGCTCGCCAGGGTTCCGAACAGGCTCACTCCACCCGAGGTGCCGGCGGGCACTACTTGACCGGAGACGATGGAGATTGGGTTTCGGCCAAACAGCGTGCCGATCTCAGTCGCCCAGGTGTCCGCGGCCGAGGCCGCAAGCGCTCCGATGCTGACCGCATACCAGGCCGGTGTACCGGTGAGAAGATGCGCGAGGCCGGCAAACGCGTACACTCCGCCATTGGCCAGAACCTGTTTGGCGTCTCTGCGATCGCCCTTCTGAACAACGCGTCCAATGCGCTCGGCTTTTTTCCTCTCCCCAACCTTCGACAGCCCGCTCGCGACGATGAAGTGGCCACCGAGCAAAAACCCCCAGTTCCATCCGGCGGCAAGAGCCATCGTTCCGACCACCGTGCCGGCGATGGCGCCCGTCGTGGACAGCGCGCGCATCCGATGCGCGGCTACCGCGACAACGCCGGAAGCGATCACGCCGACAATCACCCGCGCCAGCAATTCTGTCAGCTGTGATTACCTCGTTTCTGAAGCAAATCCGGGGTGTGCGGGAGGTTTCCTGCTTGAAGGCGATTCGAGCGACGGTTAGCTTGCGCTCTCCGCCTACCAACTAAATGACCGGCACGGTAAACGCCATAGTTCCACTCAGTCTCCTCGAAGCAGTTCGCTCAGTCGACATTCCGGAAGGAGACGACGTCGACGTCGAATATGTGCAGGAGCATCGAAACAAGCGACTTGGACTGAGCGACACGGTCATCGCGCAGATCCGCCGCTACAAGGACGCGATGAAGCAGAATCAGGCGATTGCCCTTCAAGAGGCAAGCGGAATCGCTCGCCTCATCGGGCGCCGCCCTGATGCTGAAAACATCTTCGTTCGGGCCGGCAATATCGTGGCGAACCGAATGTACGAGCTGATTTCCACGACGAGACGACAGATCATTCACCTGCTGCCAGGGTTTCTCGCGCGCCCCCTCGCATTTCGTCAGCTCAAGAAGGCGGGGGAGAAGTATCTGGGCGCGTCGGTGCGGCGTGTCGGCGCTTCCATAGTCGTCGGCGTCAAGGAATCCGTGACGTTCGAGTCGGCGGGCAAAGGCATCGGCTGCCTGTACTACGAGTCTGCCCTGCGGCAAATGCTCAAGCTCCTCGTCAACGGCGGCGGGATGATCGATCACGTCCACTGTCGTGAAAGAGGCGAGGACATCTGCGAATGGCGCGCGGAATGGCGCGCAATCAAGGCATCTCAATAGTCGGTCGTAATGCTGCAGCCTGAATCCCTGCCGGCCCTGCAGTCCGCGCTCGAGCGCGCCGGACTCGATGGCTGGCTGCTTTACGATTTTCACGGGCTGAATCCCGTGGCTGTGGGCATGCTGGAGCTGCCCGGGATGACGACGCGCCGTTTCTTCGTCTATATCCCCCGCAAGGGTGCCCCGGTGGCGATCACCCACGCGATCGAGCAGGGCCCGTGGAATGAATGGCCCTCGAAGTGGACGAAAGAGAAGTACAGCAGCTGGCGCACCCTCGAATCCCTGCTCGGCAAGCTGCTCACTGGGAAACGTGTCGCGATGGAATATTCACCCGGCGATGCTGTTCCCTATCTGGACCGTATCCCGGCCGGAGTTCTCGAGATGGTGCGAAGCGCGGGAGCCACCGTCGTTTCGTCTGCGGATCTGGTCTCGGCGTTCTACGCCGTCTGGAGCGACGCTCAGCGCGCGTCGCACGAGCGGGCCGCCCGCGCGGTGTCGACAATCGGTCAGCAGGCGATCCGTCTTGCTGGGAGCCGAGCAGACAGCGCGTCACCGTTGACCGAATACGCTCTTCAGAGTTGGATCAAGGAACGGTTCGCATCCGGCGGGCTTGAGTCCGATCACGGTCCCATCGTGGCAATCGGCCCCAACGCCGCCAATCCACACTACGAGCCGACCGCCGAAAGCTCTGTAACGATCGAGCGCGGTAACATTCTCCTCGTCGACTTGTGGGCGCGCGAAAAGGACGGTGTCTTCGCTGATCAAACCTGGATGGGCTCCCTCGGCGCGCCGAGCGCGCGCGATAGCGAGATCTGGCGGGCGGTGAGGGATGCGCGGGATGCCGCCATCTCACTGTTGCGAGAACGTGTCAGCTCGCACCGGCCTGTTCGAGGTGGAGAGGTGGATGATGCCGCCCGAGCCGTGATAACGAAACGTGGTTATGGTGACAACTTCTTCCACCGAACCGGGCATTCGATCGATCCGCGGGACCTGCATGGCTCGGGACCGCACATCGACAATCTCGAGACTAGGGAAGAGCGCGAGCTTATTCCGGGCGTCGGCTTCTCCATCGAGCCGGGGATTTATCTCTCTGGAGATGTCGGGATGCGGAGCGAAGTGAATGGTTTCATTGGAGCCGACGGCGTGCTGATCACGCCCGCGGATTATCAGAAGGACCTGTTGGTCGTTTAGCGGCTTCCAGAGCTCTGGGGTTGGATAAAGTCCCAGACGGCCTGATCTTCCAGCCCTAGGCGCCACAGCGCAAAGCTTTTCACCCCGAGCTGTCTTGCTTCGCGCACGAGCATGTCGAGAAGCACCTGGTCGCTGACCCAGAGCTCCCAGCCTTCTGGTGAAGCGGCGTGCAGCGTCTCCGACGCGTGATCCCGAATCAACGCGGTATTGGTCATCGTAGTGAGACGTCGCGCGTCGTCGAAGCTGATCACTTCCGTCGGCGCGCTTTTTCGCCAGCGATATCCGTATAGAGGGAACGCTGCCACGATTTTCGCTGCGCCGACTTCCGCCACTCTCGTACCGAGATTTCGGGTCACCCACTCGGGCGCCGCAATCGGACCGGGTGGCGAGTCACTCCAGTGTTGATCGTAGAGCATCGCCATGATCAGATCGGCCGACTCCAGCAGAAGCGCCGCCGGGTAAGCCGCAGTATCGCCCGCCGGGACCGCAATGACGACAGTGTGCACTCCATGCGCGCGCACCGAATCAGCGACTGCGCGCGTAACCAGCAACAGTGGATCGAGATCGCGGGGCGTCATCCCCTCGAAGTCGATGACCACACCTCGATAGCCGGTCGAGTCGATCA
>JALYYH010000178.1 GCA_030946665.1 Gemmatimonadota bacterium | reverse complement strand
GTCGTGCTTCGTGCAACAACATCAGCGCCAGAAGACCCATCGCTTCCGGCTCCGGTAGCAGCTCGACCAGCAGGCGACCCAATCGAATTGCCTCGGCGGAAAGACTTTCTCTCGTAAGCTCGGGCCCCGCCGAAGCGAGGTACCCTTCGTTGAATACCAGATAAATGACGTGCAGCACGTTCTCGAGACGAGCGGGTAGATCCGATAGCGATGGGAGCTCGTAGGGGATTGCTGCATCACGGATCTTCGACTTCGCACGAACTATTCGCTGCGCCAGTGTAGGAGCTGGAGTAAGGAATGCGCGGGCGACCTCTTCGGTGGTGAGACCGCAGACCTCGCGCAAGGTGAGCGCGATCTGCGCGTCAGCGCTCAGCGCAGGGTGACAACACGTGAAGATGAGTCGAAGGCGATCATCCTCGACCCCTTCGTCAGCCTCGAGTGACCCCGACTGGGCGATGCGATCGAGAGCGGCAACGTCAACGGAGTCGAATCGCGAACCCCGACGAAGCCGATCGATGGCCTTGAAGCGTCCGGTCGAGACGAGCCAGGTGCGTGGATTTCTGGGCACGCCGTCCTCTGGCCAGCGCTCCACCGCGGTCGCGAATGCGTCGTGCAGCGCCTCCTCTGCCAGGTCGAAATCGCCGAGCAGTCGAATGAGCGTCGCGAGCACACGGCGCGAATCGGAGCGGTAGATCGTCTCCACCCTGTCGCGCACGTGTGCCGCAATGTCGTTCTGCATTCAAATCTCCGTCCGACTGCTACGCCTGATTGTACTCCACGAGTGGACGTACCTCGATGGCGCCACTCCTCGCCGATGGGATGCGGGATGCCACCTGGATGGCATCGTTCAGATCGTTCGCCTCGATCAGGTAGTAGCCACCAAGCTGCTCCTTCGTCTCGACGAATGGGCCATCGGTCGTCGACACTTTACCGTTCCGCGAGCGCACGACGGTAGCGGTGTGCGTGGGCTGAAGCTGATTCCCTCCGATGTACTGGCCGCTCTTCTTGATGCTGTCGCCAAACGCCCTGTACTCTCCCATGAACTTGTCCTGCACGTCTTTGGGGAACTTCTCCCACTCGTTCTCGTTGTCGAAAATCAGGCAAAGGTACTTCATCGTTCCTCCCGGATGGTTTTGAATGAGTTGCTCGATAAGTAGTCGGTCGGGCCGGAGCCAAATCGACATCGACATTTCTTGAGTTAGCCCGTCCAGAACGCCTTCGCGTTCCGTATTCGCTCCTGTGACGGCTGGGCACAGGGACCGGCGAATCCGTGAGGGCGTTCGGGTGTAGATCATACGTTAGCTTCTGTTCCGCACTCCCGACACATGGGTATCTCGTGAAGGTTCTGAAAAAGACAATCCTACTCTGCACTCTTTCTGTCACGGCGCTCGGCGCCCAAACGACGCGCCTCACCGTCGCGCCGGTGCGTCCCGAGCCCGGTGCGATCGTGCGGCTGACGTTCTCGGCACCATCATCGCGCGCTGACGCGATCATGTCTGTTCGCGGCTCGATGGCTGGAGAGCCGCTGCATTTCCGCCCGGCAGCCGCGGGTAGCTGGCACGCGATCGGTGCAGTTCCGGTCGATGCGATCGACAACATCCTGGCGAGCGCCGAAATTCATCGCGCTTCTGGCAAAACTGAAATGGTGCGCGCCCGTGTTACACTGCCCAAGGTGCCACCACCGGTAGCGCAGCCGCTCGCGGTAGACAGCAGCTTCACCCGCCCTCTCGACAGAGCGACCGCCGCCAGGGTGGCGCGCGAGAACGGACGTGCGCGCGAAGTCGGCAAACGCGCCCACGACTCTCCGCCGATGTGGACCGCCTCGTTCCTGCGTCCTCGCACATCGGCGATTACCAGCGAATTCGGGTCTGGCCGCCTGTTCAACGGAAAGATGACGAGCCGACACCTTGGTGTGGATTTCCGCGGAGCGGTGGGTGAGGAGATACATGCCGCCAACCGCGGGGTCGTAGCTCTCGTCGACGGGTTCTTTCTTGCCGGCAACGTCGTTTACATCGATCACGGTGGTGGAGTGGTCACGGCGTACTTCCACCTCAGCAAGCCACTCGTATCAGTCGGCGATACGGTTGCTCGCGGTCAGGTGATAGGATTGGTCGGAGCGACAGGCCGGGTGACCGGACCGCACCTCCACTGGGCGGCGCGTTACGGCGCGATCACGGTGAACCCGCTCGATCTCGTTTCGCTCGACCGTAAATGGTATGGCGGTCCCGCTTCGAGTCGGCATTCGGCGCGGAACTAAAGGAGCAGCAATCCTCGGCGGACACCGGTCGCCACTGCTTCGGCGCGTGACGAGACGCCGAGCTTGTCGAACAGGAGCTCGAGGTGGGTCTTCACCGTGTTCTTCGAGATGCCGAGCCGTGCTGCGATCTGCTTGTTGGCCAGTCCATCGGCAAGAAGCGCGAGTATCTCGCGCTCGCGCGGAGTGAGATTCGCGCCGGCAGCCGAATCAGTCCGCGCGAACTCGTATGGGACGACAGACTCGTCACGCTCCTGGGCGACAAGGACGAAGACAGGTCGGAATCAGACTCGCTCGCCTGCACAACCTGGAATGCCGGACTGGCGCGAAGCGCGGCGACCAGTGATGCACGGAGCTTCGCAGAGGGTGCAACGATCGCAATGCGCGTCATCTGCGCGCAGCGAGACTAAGCGGCTCGTCGTTCGAGCGCTTTTTCCACGAATCGCTGCACCAGTCCTGCCGGCACCGCCACGCCGAGTCCGTTGACAACCATGCTGTTGATGCCGACGAGACGACCGTCGGCATCGACGAGCGGTCCGCCCGAATTTCCGGGCGCGAGACGTACATCGGCGACGATCCACCGCGCATAGCTGGTTCGCTCATCGCGAGTGACGGCATGGATGACACCCATGGCGAGCGCATCGTGTACCCCGAGCGGATGCCCATGCGCGAACACCAGCTCTCCGGGCCGCAGTGATTCCGGATCGCGAATCTCGAGCAGCGGCCCACTGACAGATGGCGCAGCGAGAAGTGCGAGATCATGTTGAGGATGGTACGCGAGTGCATCGGCTTCGCGCCACTTTCCCTGTCCCCCTACTTGAACCCCCGCACCGCGCTGCACGCAGTGAGCATTGGTCACAACGAGGCCGGCGCCACCCCAGATGATGCCGGTCCCGCTGCCGCTCCCACCGCTGCGCACCTCTACTACCGCGCGCCGTAACAGCTCGCTCAGTCCATTGAGATTTGACGACAGGGCGCGCGCGGGTCCAAACATTGAGATGTTCATTTGGCCCCGCCACGATCAGACGGTGTAAGCGTCACGTCTCTCACAGTGCCACCTCGCAAAACCTTGAGCTTCAGCGATCCCGAGTTGGGCGTACCGGATAGGGCATCCAGCAGCTCGGTGGGACGACTGAGCGGGTGATCGTTCGCTTCGATGAGTACGTCGCCGACGAATATGCCGGCGGATTCCGCGGGTGATCCGTCGGCTACGGACACTATGAGGAGCGCGTTTTCGTTCGCGAGGCCATGCTGCCTTACTAGCGAGGTCGGAAGCTCAACGGGCTGAACTGCGACTCCAATGAACGGCCGGCGCACGTGTCCACGCGACAGCAATTCGTCGACGACACGATCCACGGCTGCTGCCGGCAGAGCGAGCGGCGCGCCGCGAGCCAGCGCCGAATTGTTCAATCCCAGTACCGCACCTGAAGCGTCGACGAGTGGCCCACCGGAGAAGCCGTCGTACACCGCGAGGTCGAGACGCAGCACCTTATCGATGCGCGCGCCCTGCCAGGTTCGCCAACCCTCGCCGATCGCACTGATGATGCCGAAGCTCGCCG
>JALYYH010000166.1 GCA_030946665.1 Gemmatimonadota bacterium | reverse complement strand
ACCGCGCGGCGCGGAAGGCTCGAGTTTTCGGCGGGACACGGTAGATGATGACACACACGAGAAGCTCCGGGTCCTTCGGAGCAATGAGCATCCGGTGTCCGAAGCTGTTGACGAGCGAGAGTCCGAGATAGCTCTTGAGCAGATCGCGGGTTTGCCGAATCTGCTTTATGCCGCGCCGCACGACGTGGTTGGTGATCCACTTTTCCAGGTTGCCCGCCTTCGATGCGACTTTCTTCTCGCGCTCCATCAATTGAAAGATGAATCCGATCTCGTCCAGCATGACGATGCGATCGGCTAGCTCCACGTCCATGGCTGAATCGACGGGAAGCTGGGTGGTGGAGAAGGAGAACGCTCTCAGGAATACGTTCTCGTTCTGCTGAGCGGTGACGTCTTGGAGGAGGCTGGGCGGACCCGCGCTACTCTCTTTCACTCGCGGTCATCGCGGTACTGAGGCGACTGATGCCGAGTAGTTAGCAAGGAAGCCCGAATGGCCGCAAGGTTGCCATCCTACAGTCTCCGTGGGCGGCGTTCCCAGGCGAGGAGCAGCGCCGCGCCGACGAGTCCCGTAACCACGCAAAAGAGGTAGACCATCCTGATGCTCACCATGCCGTACAAAGGGTTCGCGGACGCGAAGGGCCGGAAGGGATGGATGTCGGCGTAGACTATTCCGTCAAGGATGGGATGCAGCAGCCCGCCGAAGATCCCACTCATCACCGCGACGGACAATCGGTATTCGGCCGCGAGCGCTTCACCGACGACGTCGCGCGGCCGTGACATCCACGCGCCGACCCGGGCGACCAACAGTCCACAAAGGAGACCAATCAGCCCGCCAAGAGCGAAGGTGTGCATCTCACGGTGAATCGGGTAATTCTTGTGCAGCAGGTAATAGCCCGACTCGATGTCGATGACGACCTGAGTCAGCGAGTAGGCCGCCATCGAGAATCTGTGCGGGGCGGCCGCCTTGATCAGGAGCCCCGGTCCGAAGTGGAAGGGAGTAGCCGGCATTTGAGTAATGCAATTTACTTCGTGTAACCGGAATCCGAGCTTGGAGAGTCGCTCGAATCTGCCGCGACGAGTCGCTAGGCAATCGCTCTCATTTGGGCGCCGCCGGGATCGTATCGAAAAACTCAACGACTCCAGTCTCCAGGCAATACTCGGCGCCAACGACGTGGAGCCGTTTCTCCTGGATCAGCTGCTCGACGATATCCGACCCGTGACGAAGCTGGTTTGCGGACGCGCGCACGTTGGCGCGCACCGCCTGTCGGACCAGGGCATCGTGGTCGTGTCGGAGCTCGGTAGCGAGCAACGGTGCAACGCATGGGATAATGCGATCGACGATCGACCGGAGATTGCGCGAATGATTGTCCGTCGGTTGCTCGAGCTGTTCAAGGGTCGCGAGTATCGCCCCGCACTGCGAGTGACCGAGAACCACCACCAGCCTGGCGCCCGATCGCGAGGCAGCGAACTCGACGCTCCCGATTTGAGAGGGTGCAACGATATTTCCGGCGACGCGGATCACAAACAGGTCGCCCAGGCCCTGATCGAACACGATCTCCGCCGGCACCCGCGAGTCGGAACAGCCAAGGATGATCGCGAATGGTTCCTGACCCGACGCCAGCTCGGCGCGCCGCGTCTGGTGCTTGAGCGGAGTATGACTCGGAGCGTCCGAGACGAATCGCCTGTTGCCGTCCTGCAGCCGCTCGAGTGCTTCCCGGGCTGAGATCATTGGCGTAACCTAAATTCAGCCGTAACCGCGCGCCATTGCCACGGCCGCGGCGACCATCGCCATGATCAGGAGAGCTTCGATGGTGCTGATGGCAGCGATCCGGCGGGCCACCGCCGGGACTGCGACCGTCTCGACTGGCAGACTTCGCCCGAGCGCTCGTCTCCATCGAGTGAGCATGATCATCGGCCAGATCTCGAGAAGAAGAATGACGACGAGAAGGCTCATCTTGCCCAGGAACACCGGATTGTTCAGATAGTAGCTGGCGCTCTTCTCGGTGGCCCCCAACAGGCGCCACAAGCCGCTGCCGATCCAGACGAATGCGGTGATTCCCCACACAGCGTCGTCGCGAAACGCGCGACGAACCGACGTCAGACTGACGGGCTCACGAAGCGCCGCGGCGCGGTCGAGGATCGCGCCGAGCCCGAAGCCCAACGCGAGAAGATGGATCCAGGCGAGCGTGAGACGCAGCATGGCAAGCACTCCACTGAAAGCCTGCGCGGTAGCTCCCACTATGGCGCTCGCAACTATCTTCCGCCAGTTGCAGCGCTGCCGTCTCCCCTCCGATCGGACGATACCCTTTGGCAATGACACTCTGGATAGACGCCGACGCAGCCCCGCAGCCGGTGAAGGAGATATGCTTTCGGGCGTCTGATCGTCTCGCGCTCGCGACTATCCTCGTCGCCAACCAGCGTCTTCCGCTTCCGCCCGGATACCCACATGTGTCCGCCGTGCGTGTCGATGGCGGGCCGGATGTGGCCGACAGCTATATCGTCGAGCACGCTATTGCGGGCGACGTGGCGATAACCGCGGATATCCCGCTCGCTTCACTTCTGGTTCCCAGGGACGTCGTCGTGCTCGATCCCCGTGGCGAGGAGTACACGGCAGAGAGTATCGGCGAGCGTCTGTCGGTGCGGAACTTCATGGACAAGCTCCGGTCGACCGGTGTCGAGACCGGTGGACACTCACCGTACGGCTCCCGCGAAAAGCAGGCATTCGCTAACGCGCTCGACCGGGCGCTCACACGGGCGCTCCGACAGCGCTGAACAACTGGTCGCGGCGCGGTGCTTGCCGCGATATTTCTTCCCGCCATGGAATAGGAGAATAAGTGAGAAGCTCAGTTTTCGGCGTCAGCCGTCGCATCATCCTGCTGGCTGCGGTCGGCAGTGTGGCGGGCTGCAGTTCGAGCCCGGCTGTGAACAAGACCGGCCAGTCCACGAATGTCAGTGGTCCCCTCGCGGTCGTCAGCGGTCTCGCGTCGTCGGAAGCGATCGTGTTCGATCCGGCCCGCGACGTGTACTTCATCAGCAATATGAATGGCGACCCGGGCGTGAAAGACGGGAACGGCTTCATTTCGCGCATTCGCTCGGATGGCGTAGTCGATAGCCTTCACTTCATCCAGGGCGGACGGAACGGAGTAACCCTCAACGCCCCGATGGGATCTCGCATCCAGGGAGACACGTTGTGGGTGCTGGATGTCGACATGCTCCGGGGTTTCGATGCGCGCACCGGCAATCCCCTAAGCGCGATCGATCTCGCTCCGATGGGCGCGGGTTTCCTCAACGATCTGACTCCGGGTCCTGACGGCGATTTCTACATCACTGACACCGGAGTTCGCGCGGTGAACGGCAAACTGGATCACACCGCACCGGATCGCATTTATCACGTCGATCGTAATCGTCGAGTCACGATCGCGCTCCAATCCCCGGCGCTCGCGCTGCCGGATGGGATCGGGTGGGATCCAGCAGCCCGTCGATTGATCCTGGCTCCGTTCGGCGGAACCGCTGTCCAGCAGTGGCACCCGGGCGATGCCGCTCCTGTCAACATTGCTCCGGGGCCGGGCCGGTTCGACGGCGTAGAGATCGAGCCGGATGGGAGCGCTGTGATCACGATCTGGAATGACTCGAGCGTGTCGACGCTGGAAGGAACACGCCTCGTCAAAAGGGTGGTTCTCTCGATGCCGCCCGCCGATGCGAGCGTGGACCTGCGGCGGCGGCGAGTGGGAGTCGTCTCCGTCGCCACGGATCGGTTCGAGCTATGGCCATGGCCGGCTCGGTGAGCAACACCTCTCAGAGGTAACTCAGCCACGCATCACTCCCCCGCTGTTTGAGAGCCGCGAACCACCGGCAGAGTGGGTACATCGCGACCACGACAACCGCCCACGTCAGGTAAATAATTGGCAGCGAGTATCCCCAGTTGGGCGGCGGGGAGAACGGATAGTGTCCCAGGTCCGGCGACTCGAACATCCAATGTGCTGATCCGTACCGCATGTAACATGTTACGACGGCGAGAAGATGTATGAGCGCAAAGTGCAGCACGTAATAGAACATGGGTACTTTGCCTATCACGAGCGCAGGCCGGAAGATTCTCGGCGTCCCCCGATCTACGGCCCAGAGAAAAACCATCGCCGGGCCGAGCGTCATCAACAGGAACAACAGCGATGGCGGGTACTTGGTCGTGTTGAGGAACGACAGAAACGTGAACGACGCCGTCTTCTGCCGCTCCCAGTGCGACGGGTCGCCGTAAGCATTGATGCCGCGGATCACGACAAAACCCAGACTCAGTGCCAACCCCGGTCGCAGGAGAAATGCGCGTCGGCGATCGGCGTCCCAGCTATAGACCTGTCCGAGGCCGTATCCGACGGCGGTGACGCCGATCCATGGAATAAGCGGATAGGCCGCGAACACGACATGGTTCGGGGTGTTCACGACGAAACCCGGTGAATGCTGGATGGACCAGAGCGGGCTAGCCCACTTGGCCGAGTCGAGGAGGTTGTGACCCATGATCATGATGGAGCCGAGCGCGGTCGCGACGAACACCGGAAGGCGAACCAGGAAAGACAGAGTGATCATCGCCCAGCCGAGCGCCCACAGGACGAGCAGCATCGTCACACTGTAGTCGAAATTGAACTGGTAGGCGAGGCAGCGCACCACCACCGTTTCCAGAAAGATCAGCCACAGCCCCCGGGCGAGAAGAAATCGGGACAGCTCATTCGGAGACTTCCGCCGCAACGAGAGGTAAGCGCCCGTGCCCGTCAGCAGGAAGAACACCGGCGCACAGAAGAATGTGATCCAACGCGTCAGGAACAACGCAGCCGAGGCGCTCGCCAGATTCGTGGGATTCTGTCCGGGTATGCCGAAAAAATCCCTGGTGTGATCGAGCGCCATGATGATCATGATCACGCCGCGGACAACGTCCACCGATTCGACGCGCGCACGACGTTCTGTCACCCATCTCCGTAGTCGAGGTCCGCCGGACGCACCGCGCAGTGCTCACCGCAGCCGAACCTGTATCTGTTCCGCGCGAACCACCGATAGAACAGATCAACAAGAGGCCGAACAAACGGAATCTTGAACAGCCACGACACCAATCGGCTCTTCGGCAAAATCTTCAGCAGCTCTTCGAGCGCCGCCGCTCCCTGCCACGTCTTCCCGTCTCGCGTTCTTACCACCTGCACCGATTCCACGTAGGCGCGCGGGGGAATCCACGGAAACCTCTCACGGATGCCAGCCGCCTGAGAAGGAATGATCTCCAGCTCGTGATTTCGATCCCACCTGGTCAGCATCTTCACCAGCCGCCCGCAAATCTTGCAGTGACCATCATAGATCACCGTGTAGCGCCGACCCTGGTCACCAATTGTGGGCGCTATCGGATGATGGTGGGCTTCCTCGCCGGCGACAGTGAATCGAACGACTGGAACGGTCGTCACGCCTGGGCCCCGATTGGTGGCGACTCCGCGCCCACAGCTTCGACGGTGATATGGGGTGGATGCGTCAGCGTGTTGTGAACCCCGCACAAATTCGCAACGCGAATCGCCCTCGGCCACAACTCGGAAGATAGCGACGGCCAGTCGAGCTGCACCTTCATCGAGCCTACCCGATGCTGCCCTTCCACGAAGTCCCAGCTCACGTCGATCTTTAGATCGTCGGCGCTGATGTTCTTGTTCGACGCCCAGCTTTGCAGGACCGAGAACGTGCATGCACCGAGCGCGCTGCCGAACATGTGGAACGGCGAGTACTGAAGTTCGGGAGTCGGCGCTTCGATCGTCAGCTGCTCGGAAGTCGCTTCCAGTCTCAGGGATTCTTCGCCAGTCAGTGTGATCTTCATCTCTTTGCCGCGCGATTCCCGCCGGACGGCTGCTGCTGGGTCAGGCAATGGAGCGTGCCGAGCCCCCACACCAGATCCACCGCGTGTATGCCGATCGCGGTGTAGCGCGGAAACGCTTCGGCGATTCCATTGAGCGCCACGCGATCGTTGGGGTCATTGAATGTCGGTACAAGAACGGCGCCATTGGCGATATAGAAGTTCGCGTAGCTCGCCGGGAGCCGCTCGCCGTTCATCGTCACGGGACGAGGAAAGGGGATCATGACGATTCGTAGAGGACGTTTCTTTGCCGCGAGCTCGAGGCGGCGGAGGTTGTCGGCAGACCGCGCGTGGTTCTCATCTGCCGGATCCGGCTCGACCGCGAGGATCACCGTGTCGCGCGAGCTGAAGCGCGCGATGTCGTCGACGTGCCCGTGCGTGTCGTCACCAACCGCGCCTTCACCCAACCATATAGTATCGCTGACTCCCAGATACTCGGCGAAAGCTTTCTCGTAATCGCCCGCGAGCATTCCCGGATTCCGGACCTGAACAGCGGTGAGAAGCCATTCTTCGGTGACCAGCATCCGACCAGCGCCGTTGACCTCGATTCCACCGCCTTCCAGCACGAGCCGCTCGCCATTGTCGGGACGCCTCGGTACGATCCGCGGCAATCCGGTGATGCGCTCGATCTCCTGCCCGATATCGGCATCCTTCGTATAGTTGTCGTACTTGGCCCAGCCGTTGAAGGTCCAGTTGAGAAGCTCGACTTGCCCGTCGGCGCGGACCACTCCAGTCGGGGCAGAATCGCGGAGCCAGACACGATCGTTCGCGACCCGGTGCAGGCGGTAGCGGTCTTCTTTCACCCCGTGCGCCGCCAGCAACCCGCGCGCGCTCTCCGCCACGCTCTCATCGTGACAGAGAATCTCGACGCGATCGTGGTTCGCGAGGGCGCGCACGATTTCCGCGTACACCCATGGAATGGGGGCGAGCTTGCCCGGCCAGTCCGGCTCGTGATGCGGCCATGCAATCCAGGTAGCCTCATGTTTTTCCCATTCCGCCGGCATGCGGCGGCCAAGCGAAAGCTCCATAGTCAAAGCGCCGCTTCCCTTCGGAGCGGCGCTCGCACTACTGCCAGCCGCAGATTCGGCAGCCCGCTCGGTCATCCGATGTAGCGATTCAGGATTGGCGCATAAGCGTCGATGCGTCGGTCGCGCAGAAACGGCCAGTTGCGCCGCGTGCTCTCGATCAACGCCCTATCGCACTTCGTCACCAGCACCGCCGGCTCCGTCCCCGCCTCCGCCAGAATACGCCCGAAGGGATCACAGATGAACGAGTGTCCGAAGAACTCGATGCCGTCAGTGCCGGGCTCGTCCTCGTGTCCGACGCGATTGGGTGCGGCGACGTACACGCCGTTGGCGATCGCGTGCGCTCTCTGCGCCGTAAGCCACGCCTCGACCTGCGCCTCGCCAAACTCCTTCTTTTCCGAAGGATGCCAGCCGATTGCGGTTGGGTAGAAGATGATTTCCGCGCCGAGGAGGCTGGTGATGCGTGCTGCCTCGGGATACCACTGGTCCCAGCAGATCAAAACGCCAATGTTCGCGTAGCGCGTCTTCCACGCGCGAAATCCGTTCGCGCCCTTATGATCGCCGTCGTCCGCGATGTGAGAGTCGCCCGGCGTGAAGTAGAACTTCTCGTTGAAGAGCGGATCGTCCGGGATGTGCATCTTGCGGTAAGCGCCGAGCAGCGAGCCATCGGCGTCGATGACGGCGGCAGAATTCCTGTAGACACCCGCTGCCTGCCGCTCGAAGATCGGTACGATAATTACAATCTCGAGTTCTCGCGCCACCTTCTGCATCCTCTCGATCGTCGGCCCGGGAATCGGTTCGGCAAGATCGAACCGTTCGTGCTTTTGCGACTTGCAGAAGTAGGGCGCGTTGAACAGCTCCTGCAGTGAGACGATCTGCGCTCCCTTGTCGGCCGTCTCGCGGACACGCGCAATCGCCCGCTCGACGTTCTGATTGACGTCGTTCGTGACTGCTTCCTGGATGATTCCGACTGTAAATGCCGACGCAGTGGCCATTGGTGAAAGGTTAACGCGTTGTGTCGGCACAGGAAGTGGCCGGCCGATTGCGTTAGGTTTGGTTGTCGCTTCCAGTCGAGATATGGACCAAGGGGAGTACACGTCGGTAGATCGTCGACCAGGTACGCCGCTCGCCGGAGAGCGGCGGGTTCGGCGCAGCGCCGGAATCAACAAGGCGTTCCGGGCGATCAAGGCACAGCACTCCGCCAATCGCTCGAAGACGGAGATCCTGGCTGACCGGATGATCGGCTTCGCCAGCTCTACTCCCTTCCTCGTTATCCACGCGCTGATTTTCATCGGCTGGATCTCGTGGAACCTGCCGTTCTCGGGGCTCGAGAAGTTCGATCCCTACCCGTATGGCATGCTCACCACGATCGTGTCGCTCGAGGCGATCTTTCTTTCGATCTTCGTGCTGATGACCCAGAGCCGGGAGTCGAAGATCGGCGAGCTGCGCGAGGAGCTGACCCTGCAGGTGAACCTCCGGATGGAAGAGGAGATTACGAAGACGCTGCACCTGGTGGCTGGCCTCTACTCCCGCCTGAACCTCGCGCTCGCCGACGATCCTGAGCTGAGAGCGATGCTGGAGCCGCTCGACCCGAAGCGGATGGAGCAGGATCTCGCCGAGCAGATCAGCGCGTCGATGCCGCAGTTCCAGCTTAGGAAGAAGAAGCACGGGACGTCTAGGCCCCCGGAGCCGTCGCGATCAACTGCCTGAGCCATCAATGCAGCATTCAGCCGTGACTGCACAGGCGTCTGCGTGTAGTTCATATCGCATCCAACGGCGCAAGTTTGCGCGTGGAGTATCCACAGTGTCCGGGAGTCTCAGAAACAATCGATGCTTCCGCGTGGAATGAATCCGCTGGGTGCATGCAGAATCACCCGGGCTCGGCGCTGGGACGGTCAAGTGGTCTGGCTGACAACTGCTGCCATGTTTGGAGCAGCGATCGCGATGTTCACCTTCTGACGACGTGTTTCCGACCTCGGGTACTCTGGTTGCCGCTCTGACGCTTCTGGCCGGTGCCACTCGCGCCACCGCGCAGGGTGGATCGGACTCTTCAGGTGTGGGCTCCGCAGCGTGGCACTCTTACGTGCTCGGAACCCAGTTCAACGTGATGGGTCAGGACCTGCGACGATTTCGGAGTCTGTACGAGGGGACGAACAGCCTGCAGTCACGCGGTGACTCGAAGATTAGTCACGCCTACGGCGTCTATGGCGGTATCGATGCGGGGCACGGATTGGAGGGGTATCTCGACGCCGAGATGATCCGCGGCAAGGGAATCAGCAGGGTCGTCGGTCTAGCCGGTCCGACCAACGGCGATGTTCTGCGCCAAGGTACCGCCGATCTCGGCAGCGGACCGTATGTCGCACGCGCCTATCTCCGCTACACCGTCGCCTTCTCGAGTCGCCAGCGCGATACGCTGAAACGCGCTCCCGATCAGATTCCAGCGATCGTTTCAGCCCGTCGGCTGGAGCTAACGGCCGGAAAGCTGGCGGCGAGCGACTTGTTCGACGTGAACAGGTACGCCAATTCAACCCGGCAGCAGTTCATGAACTGGTCGCTCTTTCAGAATACAGCCTGGGACTTCGCGGCCGATACTCGGGGCTACACCAATGGCGTCGCCGTCGCGTGGATTCATCCCCGGTGGGCGGTGCGCGCCGGAAGCTTTCAAATGCCGCGCGAGGCGAATGGCAACGTGTTCGACAGCGACCTTCGACGAGCCCGCGGAGATCAGATCGAGCTCACGCTGACGACGCCACGCACGCAGACGACGGCGCGTATTCTTGGGTATCTGAATCACGCGAGGATGGGTAGCTACGCCGATGCTCTCGCAATCGGCAGAGCGCAGGGACGGGCACCAGACATAGCAGCCGACGACCGCCCGGGAAGAACGAAGTACGGAATCGGGTTGAACTTCGAGCAGCCGCTGAACGACGACGGTGAAACCGGAGTTTTTGCGCGCTTCGGCTGGAGCGATGGGCGCAACGAGAGCTTCGCCTTCACCGAAGTTGATCGTCACTTGAGCCTCGGCGCGCAGCTCGCCGGCGTCCACTGGGGTCGCGTGGACGACCGAATAGGGTTGGGTGCGGTGCGCGAAGGCATCGTCGCGCTGCACCGAGATTACCTGTCCGCGGGTGGTCTCGGTTTTCTGCTCGGTGACGGCCGTCTCAGCTACGGACCGGAACAGATCCTGGAAGGCTACTATCGCCTTCAGGTGGGGCCGTGTCTCCAGCTGAGCCCCGACGTGCAGCACATTCGTAATCCCGGCTACAACCGTGACCGCGGTCCCGCGACGGTGCTCTCGCTTCGAATAAACTTTCGATACTGACTAGACCGGGGCCTTCCCGACAAGCTGTCGGAGAACGTATGGCAGAATCCCCCCGTGCCGGTAGTAGCTCAGTTCCTCCGGCGTGTCGATTCTCACGACCACCTGGAAGGCTTTCTCCGTTCCGTCGGCCGCACGCGCACGAATGGTCACCAGCTGGCGAGGCTTCATCTCCTCCGACAATCCATCGATGTCAAAAGTTTCGTAGCCAGTGAGACTGTGTGTCGCGCGGGTCTCGCCGTTGATGAATTCGAGAGGAGCCACGCCCATCCCCACGAGATTCGAGCGGTGAATCCTCTCGAATGATTCCGCGATGACGGCGCGCACGCCGAGCAGCAGCGTTCCCTTGGCGGCCCAGTCACGCGACGAGCCGGTTCCGTATTCCTTGCCGGCGATGATGACGAGTGGGACGCCTTTCTGCTGGTACTCCATCGCGGCGTCGTAAATCGTGACCGCCTTCTCGCCGGGGGTGCGCGTGGTCCAGCCGCCCTCGGTACCGGGCGCGAGCTCGTTGCGCAGGCGGATATTGGCGAAGGTGCCGCGCATCATCACCTCGTGATTTCCTCGGCGCGCCCCGTACGAATTGAAGTCGACTGTCTTTACGCCGTGTTCGATCAGCCACTTTCCGGCGGGGCTCGACGCGGGAATCGATCCCGCGGGCGAGATATGATCGGTCGTGATCGAGTCTCCGAACATTCCCAGCAGCCGCGCGCCCTTGATCGGACGAACGGGCGGAACGGCGAGGGTCATCCCCTCGAAGAAGGGAGGGTTCTTCACGTAGGTCGAGTCGGGATCCCAGGCGTAGAGATCGCCCTCGGGAACCGGCAGACTCCGCCAGTTGTCATCTCCGTGAAAGACGTTCGAGTACTGCGCCTTGAACATGTCGGCTTTCACGGAGCGCAGAATCTCTTCCTCGACTTCCTTGGGCGCGGGCCAGATGTCGCGCAGAAACACGGGGCCCTTCTTGCCGACGCCGATCGGCTCGGACGCGAAATCGATGTCCATCCGGCCGGCCAGCGCGTAAGCGACGACGAGCGGCGGCGAGGCGAGATAATTGAACCGCGTGAGGGGATTGATGCGCCCCTCGAAGTTGCGGTTGCCGGAAAGGACGGCGGCGACCACCAGCTTGTTCGCTTCCACGGCGTCGGCGATTGGCTGTGGCAGCGGACCTGAATTTCCGATGCAAGTCGTGCATCCAAAGCCGACGACATTGAATCGCAGCTTCTGGAGCGCGTCCATCACTCCGGCTTTCTTGAAATAGTCCGTTACGACTTTTGACCCGGGAGCGAGACTGGTCTTGACCCACGGCTTGCTCATGAGCCCCTGGTTTACCGCGTTCCGCGCCAGCAGCCCCGCCGCGAGCATCACACTCGGATTCGACGTGTTGGTGCAGCTCGTGATCGCGGCTATCACTACTGACCCGTGCCGAATCGAGAATTGTTCCCCATTCATTTCAACGGGGACGCTCGAGTCCACGCCCGCCTGATCGTCGGGATGCGTTGCAACCACTGAAGGCGAGAGCTGCGGCGACGCGGCGACGCTCATTGCCTGCTTCGCCGCGGCAACCGCAGCGACAGTTCCAGTGCGCTCGAGATCTGCCGTCAGTGCCTCCTTGAACATCTTCTTCGACAGCTTGAGCGGAACTCTGTCCTGCGGCCGTTTGGGCCCGGCCAGACTGGGCTCTACGGTCCACAAGTCGAGCTCGATAACGTCACTGAAGGCGGGATCCGGCGTGTCGTCGGTGCGGAAAATTCCCTGAGTCTTGCAATACGCTTCGACGAGCTGCACCTGCGCCTCTTCCCGCCCCGTGAACCGCAGGTAGTTGATCGTCTCGGCGTCGATCGGGAAGAATCCCATCGTCGCGCCGTACTCGGGCGCCATGTTTCCAATCGTGGCCCGATCCGCCAGCGAGAGGCTGGACAATCCAGCGCCATAAAACTCGACGAACTTCCCAACCACTTTTTTCTTGCGCAGAATCTCCGTCACCGTCAGCACGAGATCCGTAGCTGTCGCTCCCGGTGGAAGCTTGCCGTGCAGCTTGAATCCCACCACGTCGGGGATCAGCATCGAAACCGGCTGGCCGAGCATTGCCGCTTCGGCTTCGATACCGCCTACGCCCCAGCCGAGCACGCCGAGGCCATTGATCATGGTGGTGTGGGAATCGGTGCCCACGAGCGAGTCCGGATACGCGTAGGTCTGCTTCCCGACCACTTCGGTGAAAACTCCTTTCGCCAGATACTCGAGATTGATCTGGTGTACGATGCCGGTGTCGGGTGGCACCACGCGGAAATTGTGGAGCGCCTTCTGTCCCCAGCGCAGGAACGCGTAGCGCTCCTGATTGCGCTGGAACTCGAAATCCGCGTTGATGAGAAGCGCGGCCTCGGTTCCGTACTCGTCAACCTGCACCGAGTGATCGATGACGAGATCCGCCGGCTGCAGCGGATTGATCAGGCGTGGATCGCCGCCGAGCCGCGCGAGCGCGTCGCGCATGGCGGCGAGATCGACGACCGCCGGAACACCGGTGAAGTCCTGGAGCAGTACCCGGGCAGTGCGGAAAGCGATCTCCTTCTCCGCCGTGCCCTTCGTATTCCAGGTCGCAAGCGCCCGCACGTCCTCGGGCTTCACGAACTTGCCGTCTTCGTTTCTGAGGAGGTTTTCGAGCAGAATCTTGAGGCTGAAGGGGAGCCTGTCTGCGTTCCCGTTCGCGAGCTTGGAAAGGGAGTCCAGCCGAAAAATCGTGTACTGCCGACCCGCAACGTCCAGCGTTGATCGGCTACCGAAGGTATTCGGGTGTGTCATTGGTTTTTTTTCCGAACTTGGCCGCGTCAATGCGCTGGCCAGTGGGGCGCGGAGCCACTGCCGCGCGCTTCTCTAGGCTCGGCAGGCTGACTTAAATATAGCTGGTTAGCCGGTCTTGGTCGTCGGCTCGCTGGTGGGATCGATCGTTGTTTTCCCTTTGTGACCGCTTCCCATGTCGAGCCGCGTGGCCTCGATGGCGAAAGTCGGGCAGTGGTGGACGAAATCCCCGTCGGCTGGCGACCACTCGACCACTGGTGTCAGTGGATAGGCCTTCTGCTGCGCGTCCATCGCCATCACGTCGGGCGCGAGCGCGGTGCAGAGCGTGCAGCCGATACACTTGTCCCTGTCGACCGTGATCTCCATCGCCCTCCGGGGAAAGACGCCGATCCCCCAGGCGATGCACTCCTCGTAGTGCGTGCATGCTTCCATCGCCGCCTTGTAGCCGGCTTCGAGCAATTCCTCGGTGTGCGAAAAGCTGAACCAGCCGATGTGATTCACCTTCGGCCTGATCAGAATCATCGGCGGGCGCGTCCAATTGGCGAATGGAGCAAGCTGTAGCGCGTGCATCATCGTCGTTGCCGCTCGCACGTAGATGGAGGCGAATCCGGCGGTAGCGATGTCGTTCTCCGGCTCGAGATCGCTCGATCCCGTGTCGACCGCAATCACTGCGTCCATTCCTCTGCCCGCGATCGATACGGGAAGGTTGTCGAGCACGCCGCCGTCCACGCACAGGCGTCCTTTGATCTCGCCGGGAGGATAAAAACCCGGCAGCGCGCACGACGCGTACACCGCGTCGGCAACGCTGATGTCACGAAGCCCCGGCAATCCCCACACGATCTGCGAGCCGCGCTGGATGTCGACGGTGTTGACGAGCAGCGTTCTTTTCAGCTGATCGAACCGCTTCTCCGTCGCGACGGATTTCACCACCTCACGCAGCGGCTCGTCGAGATATATCGCGCGCGAATGCTGGCGCTCGAGCAGCATCCCCATCCGGTTGAGCCGGAAGAGATCACGCCGCTTGAGCGCCCGGGCGCGATCCTCCATTTCGGGGATGTCCATTCCGCGGGCATACGCCGCTCCTATGAGCGCACCGATGCTCGTGCCCGCAACGACTGTCGGCTCGATTCCGAGCTCCTTCAGGGCGCGAAAGACTCCGATGTGTGCAAAGCCCTTGAGGCCGCCACCGCCCAGCACCAGCGCTATTCTGGGAGCTTTGTGTCGGGGCTTGGAGGGAGAGGCTCGTTTCAGGCTTCGTGGAGTCTGGCGGGGCATGCTAAGGTCATGTGCGAGTGAGTATAATGTACTGACGTTCACCACACACTCTGAGTAAATCGATGACTCGTTCCACCGTTCTGCTCTCGATGGCGCTTCTCTCCGTTACTTGCGCGTCGAAGGCGGCCGCGCAGACGGACGCCGCGCCCAGCCGGATCAATTCGCAGGAAATCGACGCTCACCTCCGCTTCCTTTCCTCCGACTTACTCGAGGGCAGGGCGCCCGCCACCCGTGGTGGACGGATCGCCGAAGAATACATCGCGACCCAGCTCCAGACCTTCGGTGTGAAGCCGGGCGTTGACGGCAACTCGTATTTCCAGCGGGTTCCAATCGACGTCGTGAAGGCGGATCCCGCCACGATCAGGGTGACCGCTTCGGGCAAGGCCAACGCGAACCTTCGCTTCACCAATGATGTCGTCGTATGGCCGGGCTCAGCGACTGATGCCAGCTCCGCGAACGGCGAGCTGGTGTTCGTCGGCTACGGCGCGAGCGCGCCCGAGTACAAGTGGGACGATTTCAAGGGCACCAATGTCCGCGGAAAGATTCTGCTCGTTCTCGTCAACGATCCGCCGGCAACCGCCGCCGAGCCGAATCTCTTCGGCGGGAAGGCGATGACATACTACGGCCGTTGGACCTACAAGTACGAGGAAGCTGAGCGTCGCGGCGCCGCCGGAATGCTGATCGTGCATACCACCGAGCGCGCAGGATACCCGTGGCACGTCGTGGTCAATTCCAATTCAGTCGAGCAGCGCCTGCTTCCGCGGGATCCTTCCTTGCCAGCGCCGATACCGGTTCGCGGCTGGATCACCGATAGCGCCGCCACTGCTCTCCTCGCCCAGGCCGGCCTCAGCATGACTGATCTGCGCAAGCGTGCCGAGTCGCGCGATTTCCGCCCGGTATCGACCGGGATCATCATCGATGCAGCGATGCGAAACAGCGTCCAGCACATGTCTGCCAACAATGTGGTCGGCGTCGTGCGTGGCATCGATCCAAAAGTGCGGGACGAATACGTCGCCTACAGCGCGCACTGGGATCATTTTGGAATCGGCCCTGTCGTAAACGGAGACTCGATCTACAACGGTGCGGCTGACAACGCCTCGGGCGTTGCGGCAATTCTGGCGATTGCGCACGCCGCGGCGGAAGGTGTGAAACCGCGCCGCTCCCAGCTGTTCGTCTTTGTCACCGCCGAGGAATCCGGACTGCTCGGCTCCGCCTACTTCGGCCAGCATCCGACGGTGCCCGCCTCGAAAGTGATTGCTGATCTCAACATCGACAATCCAGCGTTGATCGGACGCTTTCGGGATCTCGAGGTGCTGGGCGATACCAAGAGCACGCTCGGACCGCAGTTGGCTGCACTGGTCAAGTCCGAGGGTATTCGGATCGTTCCCGACGAGCATCCGGAACAGGGGCATTTCTACCGCTCCGACCACTTTTCTTTCGCGAAAGTCGGGATTCCAGCTGTCGACGTGAAAGGCGGCTATGACTATGTCGGCCATCCTGCGGGTTGGGGCAAGGCGCAGCGCGACGACTACACCGCGCACAGATACCACCAGCCGTCGGACGATTACCGGCCTGACCTCGACGTCAGTGGCGTCGCCCAGCTCGCGGAAATCGTCTACCGTTTCGGCCTCTCTCTCGGAAACGCGCGCACAGTTCCCACCTGGAATGCCGACGCCGAATTCCGGGCGATGCGCGACGCGTCCAGAAAGGGAAAGTGACAAAGAGCCCCGTTTGGCTTTGAGTTCCGGCGGCAGCCAGCAGCGTGACCCTCTGCTGGCGTTCAGGGCAGAATTCCCGATTCTCGAGAAGACGAACTATCTCGTCTCCAATTCGCTGGGCCCGATGCCGCGCACCGTGCCGGAGAAGCTGGCCGAATACGCGCGCGACTGGGGCGAGCTCGGCGTCAAGGCGTGGACGCGTGGCTGGTGGGAGAAGCCAGTCGATGTAGGAAACGACATCGCGCCGCTCATAAACGCCGGCGATGGCGAAGTGGTCATGATGCCCAACGTGACCATTGCCCAGACAGCCGTCCTTTCGGCCATCGACTTCCCGAAGGATCGGGACACCGTCGTGATGACGGAGCTCGATTTCCCGTCGGTGCGGTACGCCTTCGCGGAGATGGCGGAAAGATTCGGCGCCCGGACGGTGGTGGTGCCATCCGACGATGGCTTCACCATTGACCGAGACAGGATGCTGGCAGCGATCGACGAGCGAACCCGCCTCGTCGCTGTCTCGCACGTTCTCTTTCGCAGTGCCTTTCTCATGGACGTGGATGCGATCTGCCGACGCGCGCACGAGATGGGAGCGCTGGTCTCGCTCGACTCATTTCACGCGGTCGGCGTAGTGCCGGTCGACGTGAAACGGAGCAACGCCGATTTCCTCACTGGCGGCGTGCTCAAATGGCTGTGCGGCGGCCCTGGAGGCTGCTTTCTCTACGTCAGTCCGGCGGTGCGCGATCGTCTGAAGCCGGCGCTCACGGGCTGGCAAGCTCACTCGCGACCATTCGCTTTCGAGGAGGCCATGGAGTACACCTCCGGCGCCTTTCGCTGGCTGAATGGCACTCCGGTCATTCCCGCGCTTTATGCCGCGGCGGAGGGGCCGAAGATTCTTCGCCGCGCCGGAATCGCGGCAATCCGCGCGAAGAGCCTGCGGCTCACTTCACGGTTGATCGAGCTGGCAGACGCGCGCGGCTACACCGTAAATGCGCCGCGCGACCCCGCGCAGAGAGGCGGAACGGTCGCGGTCGATGTTCCGCACGCCTACGAAGTCACTCAGCACCTTCTCTCCCGGAACATCCTGGT
>JALYYH010000153.1 GCA_030946665.1 Gemmatimonadota bacterium | reverse complement strand
AGCGTCCACGACGCGAGCGCAATCCTTCTTGGAAATCATCGGCCCGGCAGTCCGTGAAATCTGGGCCGTGACACGCTCGACGAGGTCGGCTTTGGTCATGAAAAACTCCGAATGGAGACGCGCTGAAGAAGCGTAAGTGCTTTGAAGTTATGGCTTTACTGATATGCTGTCAAGCGAGCCTGATCTACCGCAGTGAGCCCTTCAGCGTACCCAGAAACTCCTGGAACAGGGGTCGCGCGTCGTGTGGTCCGGGGGCCGCCTCGGGGTGATACTGCACGCCGAACACAGGCAGCTGGCGATGGCGCAGTCCCTCGATCGACCCGTCGTTGAGGTTGACATGGGTCACCTCCAGCTCTCCCGCCCCTTTGACGGAGCGCTCGTCACCTTCCACAGCGAACCCATGGTTCTGGGAAGTGATCAGCACCCGTCCTGTCTCGACCTCCTTCACCGGGTGATTTCCGCCGCGGTGGCCATAGGGCATCTTCACTGTAGATCCACCGAAGGTGAGACCCAACAGCTGATGCCCGAGGCAGATGCCAAAGGTCGGAACTCCGGCGGAGGTCAGCTCTCGAATGATTCTTGGGGCGTAGAGGACGGCGTCGGGATCGCCCGGCCCGTTCGAGAGAAAGATCCCGTCTGGCTCCTCCGCCAGTACAGTCTCGGCCGAAGTGTCGGCCGGAACTACGGATACCCGGCAGTCATTCTCGCTGAACAAGCGAAGGATGTTGCGCTTGATTCCGTAGTCGTAAGCGACGATGTGATGGCGCGCGGTCGGATTTCCCCAGCTATAGCGCTCTCGGGTCGTGACCCGGGAAGCCAGGTCCAATCCCTCCATTGAAGGACAAGCATCGAGCGCGGCACGGCTTGCCTCATCGGGCTCGCGTCCGGCGCCGATGACGCCGCGCATCACTCCCACTGACCTCAAGTGTCGCGTGAGGCGTCTCGTGTCAACGTCTGTTATCGCGGGGACTTGAGCTGCGGCCAGCCATCCGCCCAATCCCCCGGTGGCGCGCCAATTGGAATACCTCCGGGAGAGCTCGCGCACCACGACACCGGCGATTTGAGGACCGGATGACTCGGGGTCTTCTGTGTTGATGCCGTAGTTGCCAATCTGTGGCGTCGTCATCACCACGATTTGGCCGCGATAGGAGGGATCGGTGAAAACCTCCTGGTAACCCGTCATGTTGGTCGTGAAGACGACCTCCGCGACGGCGGGCAGCGGCGAAGAATTCGCGGGCCCTGCTATCCTCCCACGAAAAAGGGTTCCGTCCTCAAGGAGGAGGAACCCCGGTTCGGTGATCTGAGTTTCGGTCAAATTACCGTTTCGGCGCGGTAGCGGGCGGTTTCGCCGTCTGAGCTCCCTGCGGGGCAGCTGTCTTCGGGGCAGCTGTCTTCGGGGCAGCCGTAGTCGGCGCGGGCTCGAGTGGAACCGCGGGCGCTGAAGTCGGGGGCGGGGCGATGTTTGCCGGCTGTGTACCCAAACCCTTCTCCAATACTGAGCGTGGCGCTGCCGTATGCGTCGACATGATCTGCAATATGAAGCAAAGCCCGAGGAAAATTCCGCCGCCCCACCAGCTCACGGTCGTAAGAAGGTTTCCCGCTTGTCGGATGCCGATAAAGGCGTCGGGCGACGAGCTCGCTCCGCCGAAATTGGCCGCGAGTCCGGTGCCCTTCCCGCTCTGGAGCAGGACCGCCAGAATCAGGACGATGCAATCGAGAACGAGCAGCGTGAGAAGAAACGTGTAAATCATTGGCAGGATTAAGGTTCAGCGTAGCGCTTCAATATCAGTGGTGCCCGCTGAAAACTCAAGTCGCGCCGCACGTTCGCGTCACTGTCAGCGCATCTGCGCGATGGCGAGCCAGGAGGAGGCGTCGACGCTTGCGCCGCCAACGAGAAGACCATCGACTTCGGGAGCTCCTAGTAGCCCGGCGGCGTTTTCAGCGTTCACGCTTCCCCCGTACAGAATCGGAATCTCCTCCGAGCGCGTACCGATCATTTGTCCCAGCTCGCCGCGAAGCAGAGTGTGAATCGCGGAGGCGTCTCCGGCCGAGGCCGTGAGTCCCGTCCCGATCGCCCAAACCGGCTCGTAAGCGATCAGAAAGTCCGCGGAGATGAGATTCGGAGTTTGCGAGACGCCCCCACGCAGCTGGTGCGTCACCACTTGCTCTGTCTCGCCCGCTTCGCGCTGCGCGATTGTTTCGCCGACACAAAGCATGAAGGCCAGTTTCGCCCGCGACGCCGCGAGGCACTTCTTTGCGCACTGTGCGTCGGTCTCACCGAAAACGTGTCGCCGCTCCGAGTGACCAACGAGAACGACGCGCGCTCCGGCATCCTTTGCCATGGGAGCGGAGATCTCTCCGGTGAATGCCCCCTTCTCCGCCCAATGGATGTTCTGGACACCCGCGATGACATCACTGCGATCAGATACTGCGCTCGATACAGTGGTCAAGGAGACGGCAGGTGGAAACACGATCACCGTTCTATCAGTCTGCGGCCGGTATGCCGCGAGGAACGTTTCCATGAATGCCTTCGCCGCCGTTGGGCCATTGTTCATCTTCCAGTTGGCGGCGAGAACGGGACGCTTCATTACGCGTCGTCCAGCACTTCAACGCCTGGCAGCTTCTTTCCCTCGAGAAACTCGAGCGACGCGCCGCCGCCAGTGGATACATGGCTCATTTTTTTCTCGAGCCCGGCTTCGGTTACGGCAGCGGCCGAATCCCCGCCGCCAACAATCGTGGTTGCGCCTTTCCCAGTAGCATTCGCCATCGCTTCCGCGATTGCTCGGGTGCCGCGATCGAACGGTGGCACCTCAAAAACTCCCATCGGTCCATTCCAGATGATCGTTTTTGCCGAAGCGATCGCGCGCGAGTACGACGCCGCGGTCTGGGGACCGATGTCGAACATCGCCTGATCTTTGGGGATCGCGTTGCGAGGAACCGGCTTCGCAGCTTTTGCGTTGTCGAGGGATGCGGCAACCATCGCATCGTGCGGAAGGGTAAGTCGCATTCCTGCGCGCGCGAGAAGATCCTTTGCCATCGCGACGCGGTCGTCCTCGACGAGTGACTTTCCCGTCTCGAGCCCCATGGCCTTGTAGAACGTGCACGCCATGGCGCCGCCGATGAGCAACCCGTCCACCTTGGGAAGCAATTCCTCGATCACGTCGATCTTGCCCGATATCTTGGCGCCGCCGAGTATCGCGATAAAGGGATGCCCTGGATTGGCGAGGGCGCCGCCGAGGTATTCAAGCTCCGTCTCCATCAACAGGCCGGCGACCGCCGGACGGAGATGCTGAGCGACTCCGACGGTGGACGCGTGGGCTCGGTGCGCCGCCCCAAAGGCATCGTTCACGAAGCAGTCACCCAGCTCGGCGAGCGCGCGCGAAAGACGGGGATCGTTCTTTTCCTCGCCGCCGAGGAATCTGGTGTTCTCCAGGAGGAGAATCCCTCCCGGATCGAGATTCTGCGTGGCTTTGAGGGCCTCGTCGGAGTCGGTCGATTCGACGAAGATGACGTTGCAGCCGGTCAGCTCGGCCAGTCGCTTGGAAACCGGCTGAAGCGAGTATTTGGGATCAGGCTTCCCTTTCGGGCGGCCGAGATGGGACAGGATTACCGGACGCGCACCTCGCTCGAGCAGGAGCTCGATCGTCGGCAACGCCGCACGAATGCGCGTATCGTCCGTGATCTGCTCGTTCTCATCGAGCGGCACATTGAAGTCCACGCGAAGGAGAGCCCGCTTACCGCGCAGCTGCGCGTCGGTCAAATCACGGACGGTTTTCTTTTTCATGTCTCTGCTCGCCTAGAGTCGGGCTCCCATCAACCGCAGCATGTCGACGCAGCGTGAGGCGTATCCCCATTCGTTGTCGTACCAACCCTGCACCGTCACGAGAGTGCCGTCGATGACGTTGGTGGTCTTCGAGTCGAGAATACACGATGCGGGATCGCCGATGAAATCGCTCGACACCAGCTCTTCTTCGCTATAGCGGAGGACTCCCGATAGCGGGCCTTCTGTTGCGGCCTTCTTGAATGCCGCGTTGACCGACTCCTTCGTAGCGCCGGCTTTTTCGATTTCCACCGTGAGTATCGTGTACGACACGTCAGGAGTAGGAACTCTGATCGAGCTTCCGTCGATTTTTCCTTTTACTTCGGGAATCACCAGGGAGGTCGCCTTTGCCGCGCCGGTGGTCGT
>JALYYH010000124.1 GCA_030946665.1 Gemmatimonadota bacterium | reverse complement strand
GATCCTTCGCGTGGGTGCGGAAGTGGTCGGTGAGATAGTTGATTCTTTCAGTGAGAAGGGCGACCTGAACTTCGGTCGAGCCGCTATCGTCTTTGTGTATGCGGTACTTCTCTAGGGTAGGTGTCTTTACGAATGCCATTTGGATTTGGTCTCGGGCCGGCTCATTTGCCGACGCCCGTCACTGGTTCTTAAATCGCTGTAGCCTTGTAACTTAGCGGTACACTGGCCCTCTGTAAAGGCGCTCCAAGTTCCGGTACTGGTATGTACCAGTGCCCAAGTTCCGAAAACCGAGTTGGCTCGTCTTGAAAGCGACCTTCACCCGGAGTTCGGAGTGTTCTTACGAGGAGCAGCAGCGTTGCTCGGCCTGTTATCCCTAGTTCAGCCGCCTCCAGTGAAGACGCTGCTCGACGGCACTGCACTGCCCTGCGCGGATTCAAGAGATGCGACGTCGGGCGTACCGGGTGTTCACGTCTACGCGTTCAACGCGAAAAAAATCCCCGCGATCCGTAACTCTCTCTTGGTACTGGACACCCTGGAGTGGGAGAACGGTGACCCGAATGCGATTCGCGCCGCCGCCGTGGAGTACGATCGACTGCTGAAGCGGGTGAGAGGCGCCCGGACTTTGGGATACGCGAGCAGCAACGGAAATGGCGATTTCGAGATAACCGTGCCCCAAACAGACTCGGTGCTCATCTTTGGTGAAGCGAGAATGCCAGACGAGCCGTTCTACTATTCGAGCAAAGTGGTGGGGGCAACCGGACAGGAGGAAGTCAGGGTGATGCTCCTCATGTGTAACCAGCAGCTCTAGCTAGCGCGGCGCCCGGGGCTTCGGATCAGAAGAGTCCGTCGCTGATTTCGTTTCGGCGCTGACGCGTCCGTCGTGCAAGAGCAGCTCGAACTCCAGGCCTTGCTTGAACTGCCGCACCGATGTGAGCGCGGCACCTTCCGTATCCCGCGCCACGGCGTAACCGCGCGACAGCGTCGCCAGCGGACTGAGCGCGTTCAAGCGCGCCGCAGCGGTTCCCATGACTGACCTCCTGGCAACAACCGCCCGCTCGGTTGCCTGGCCAATGCGGTTGCGCAGCCCGTCGAGCTCGAGCCGCGCGGCCCGCACTCTCGAACCAATCACGTCCGAGAGGTCCCGGCGGGCGAGCGCGAGTGCTTTTTCGATTTCGTCTCGCGCCGCGCACGCGGCCGCGGCGGCCGCGGACGGCGTTGGCGCGCGCAGATCCGCGACCGCATCACACACGGTGATGTCCACCTCGTGGCCGACTGCTGAGATCACGGGCACCGGGCACGCAGCAACAGCGCGTGCGACGCGCTCGTCGTTGAATGCCCACAGATCCTCCTTCCCCCCGCCGCCCCGCCCGACGATGAGGACATCCGCTCGACCCCAACGCGTAACTCTGCGAATGGCAGCGACGATCTCTCCGGGCGCGCCATCACCCTGCACTTTCGCTGGGCACACGATGACCTGCACACCGCTGTTTCTCTCGCGCAGCACAGCAACGATGTCTCGCACCGCTGCACCATCAGGGCTGGTGACGACGGCGACGAACCTGGGAAATTGCGGAATCGGCCTCTTTCGGGACTCCTCGAGCAGGCCTTCACCGCGCAGTTTGCTCAGCGTTCGCTCCATGGCCTTGCGCCACAGTCCGTCTCCTTCCGCTTCGATTCGCGTGACTTTGAGCTGTAGATCGCCGCGCGCTGGATAGACAGTCATCTGTCCGTACAGCACGACCTGCATTCCGTCGTCCGGCGGCGCCGGCAGGCCGCGCTGGTCGCGTGACCAGACGACGCACTTGATTTGAGCCGCGCTGTCCCTGAGGCAGAAATACCAGTGACCGTTGCGATGACGCTTGAAGTCCGTGATCTCGCCCCTCACCCAAAGCGGATGGAGGCCGGACTCGACGAGCGCGCGCATCTCCAGCGCGATGTCGGAAACCGACGCTGGCCGGTCCGGAGCGAAGCCGATGCCCGCGCGACCGAGGATCGACGTGAAGAGATCGTAGGGGGCTGCTTTCATTGAACCGCCATCTCCGCCGCGCGAACTGTGTTCACCATGAGCATCGCGATCGTCATCGGTCCGACCCCGCCCGGGACGGGCGTAATCTTTGACGCGACTTTCCTCACCGACTCGAAGTCTACGTCCCCAACAAGCTTGCTTCCGCTTTTCGACTTCTCGTCGGGCACACGATTCGTTCCTACGTCGATCACCACTGCACCTGGCTTCACCATGTCACCGTTGACGACTCCGTGACGTCCGGCGGCCACGATCAGAATGTCGGCCGCGCGCGTGTGGTCGGCGAGATCGACTGTGTGTCGATGACAGACGGTGACGGTGCAATTCGCCTCGGGATTGTCCTGCATCATGAGCGCGGCCATCGGCTTGCCTACTATGTTGCTGCGGCCGACAATCACGCAATTCTTGCCAGGGGTCTTCACGCCGGACTCTTTCAGCAGCACTTGAATTCCCGCCGGCGTACAAGGCATGAACCCGTCGCGCTCCCCGACCAGCATCTTCCCGACGTTCACCGGGTGGAACCCGTCGACGTCCTTTTGAGGATCGATGCTCCGGATTATGAAATCGGGGTCAATCTGTTTCGGGAGAGGCATTTGGACGAGGATTCCGTGAATCTGTGGATCCCTGTTCAAGGTCTCCACGTGCGCGAGGAGCTCCGACTGTGACGTGTCGGCCTCGAGCCGGATCGTGATGCTGTGCATGCCGGCATCCTCCGTCGCCTTCCCCTTCGCGCTCACATAGACCGCGCTGGCTGGATCATCGCCGACCAGCACCACCGCCAGTCCCGGCTTAACTCCGCGAGACGACAGCTTTTTCACCCGTTCCGCTACGTCAGCACGGATCTTTTTGGCAATCGCGCGGCCGTCAATCAGATCAGCGGGCAAAATCCACTGCTCGCGTCTCCCTGATCAGCACCACCTTGATCTGACCCGGATACTGAAGCTCCGCCTCGATGCGCCGAGCGATCTCTTCGGTGAGAGAGGCCATGCGCGGGTCGTCGACTTCTTCCGGCGTCACGATCACGCGCACTTCCCGGCCGGCCTGAATGGCGAAGACTTTCTCGATCCCCTTGTAGCTCGACGCGATCTTCTCGAGCCCTTCCAGACGCTTCACGTACGTCTCGAATGCCTCGCGTCGTGCGCCTGGTCGCGCCCCGGAAATCGCGTCGGCCGCCTGAACCAGCACCGACACTTCCGTCTCATGGGGCACATCGTCGTGGTGCGCTGCGATGCAGTTCACGACGAGCGGATTCTCGCCGTAACGCGTCGCCATCTCGACGCCCAGCTGAACGTGAGTTCCCTCGTGCTCGTGAGTGAGAACCTTGCCGACGTCGTGCAGCAACGCACCTCGGCGCGCCATCGCCACGTCGAGTCCGAGCTCGGCCGCCATGATTCCCGCGAGCCACGCGACTTCCTTGGAGTGAT
>JALYYH010000099.1 GCA_030946665.1 Gemmatimonadota bacterium | reverse complement strand
GTCACTGAGATCGTCTCCGACGAGTTCGTCAGCGGTACCGGTCCATCTATTCCGGTTCTCGATGGCGATGTGATTCGTGTCTTCACAGTGGCGAGCAGGGTTCGAAACAGGATCTACGTGCGCGGTGATGTCTGGTCACCCGGTAGCCAAGGACTTGCGCCCGGAATGAGGTTGTCTGAGGCGCTGCGCCTTGCTGGTGGCGTCAAGCCTGACGTTTACCTCGGTCAAGTGCTCATCGTGCGGACCCAGCCCGATTCCTCCCGCCTACAGTTGCGTGCGGGTCTTCGCGATACGACCGGCGCCGTCATCAATGACATTCCACTTCAGGAAGACGACGAGATCCGCGTCTTCTCGACGTCAGAGTTTCGTCCGACGCGTTACGTCGCGATCAGCGGTGCGGTGCGCAAGGCCGGCCAGTTCCCGTTCCGCGAAGGCATGACGGTTCGCGACCTCGTTCTGCTGGCAGGCGGGCTGGATCAGAGTGCGTACCTGAATGAGGCAGAGGTAGCGCGTCTGCCCGAAAACCGTGCTGCCGGTGTAACCGCGCGGACTTTCCGGGTGCCGCTCGACTCGAGTTATATCTTCGAGCGCGGTCCCGACGGTAAATACCTTGGCCCCCCAGGTCTCCCGGCCACATCGGGTCCGAATCCGGAGGTCGTGGTTCAGCCCTATGACAATGTCCTCATTTTGCGCCAGCCAGATTGGGAGCTCCAGCGCACCGCGGTCATAGCGGGCGAAGTGCGCTATCCCGGCCGGTACTCGCTCAAGACCAAGACCGAGAAAATTACGGACCTGATCAATCGGGCAGGTGGGCTCACGACGGACGGCTATGCCAACGGTGTGACCTTCTATCGCGCCAGAAATGGCGTGGGGCGAATAGGTATCGAGCTACCCGACGTATTGCGCAACCCGCGATCGCTGGACAATCTGCAGCTTCAGGATGGCGACTCGCTCTACATCCCGAGGTACAACGCTGTGGTGAACGTGCAGGGGGCGGTCAATGCGCCGGTCGCGGTGACCTGGGAGCCCGGCAAGACTATCGAATACTACATTCGCGCTGCGGGAGGACCATCAAGGAAGGCCGACCCCGGTCGAGCGTACGTGACTCAACCAAACGGCAAGGTGGAAGCGAGGGAAGCGCATTTCCTCATGCCCGACGGGCTGCCGCAGCCCAAGCCCGGGAGCACGGTCTTTGTTCCTGAGCGAGACCCCGCGGACAGGCCAACAGATGCCATCGCAAGTCTGGCCACTCTCGCGCAGATCATGGCAGGTCTGGCGACGCTCATAATCGCAGTACGACGGTAGCTCTCCGCGATAAAAGGGCTACTGCTCTAGTTGTCCGATGAACTGGTCGCTCTGGCGATCCACTCCCTGGATAGACACGCGGGCGGCATTCGTGTCCCGCACGCCGAAAAACGGTGCGTTGCTCGACCTGGGCTCGTGGGATGGAGGGACGCTACGTCACATGTCGGAGTTGCGTCCCGACCTGACGTTGGCTTCCGTCGACATAGCAGGCCGACCGCCACTCGCCCCTCGCGAAACATCCTTTGCGGCAGCCGATCTCGAGTCGGACAGGCTCCCCTGGCCTGATGAAGAGTTCGACTCGATCACCTGCATGCACGTCGTCGAGCATCTTCGATCGATGACGAATCTCTGGCACGAGATAGGGCGGCTGCTCAAGCGCGGTGGACGAGTGTACATCGAGACCCCCGGACTCCAATCGGTCAATACGCCGGGAGCACCCGAGTCGTTGCGCGGAAAAATCACCCTCAATTTCTATGACGACCCGACTCACATTCGTCCGGTTCCACTCGCTTCGCTAGCGACCGAAGCAGCGCGCGTCGGACTAATCGTAGAGAGAGATGGTCGATCCCGGAACTGGCTATTCGCGGCGATCTATCCCATTCTCTCGCTCCTTCCTCCCACGCGCAGGAAATACGTCGCCAAACTTCACTGGCTGGGCTGGTCCGCGTATCTGATAGCGAAAAAGCCACTCGCGTAGTAGCATGGTGACAATGACTCAGCAGCCCCTGACCTTCGGTGTTTGGCTGGCGGGAATCATCGACCGCTGGCGTCTTGTGGCGGGCGTCGTCGCCGCGACGGTCATCGTCGCCGCGCTGGCGGTAATGCTTCTGCCGCCCGTCTACCAAGCGCGCGCCTCGTTCGTCACCGCCGGGTCGACGAACAGCAAGATGGCGGGGGCGCTTTCAGGCGGAGGGGCTGGCTTGCAGGGAATCGCCTCGCAGCTCGGAGTCAGCGCCGGAGGTGATCCTTCCGAGTCGCCCAACTTCTACGCGAGGCTCATAGAGAGCGAAGAATTGCGCCGCCGGCTTCTCAATTCAAAGTTCGTCGACCCACGTGGCCGATCCCCGCGCGATAGCGCAACTCTGCTCGACATCCTGCGTCTCAAGGCGAGCGATCCGCAGAGCAAGATGGAGATGGGGGTCAAGAAAATCGGAAAGGATATTTCCGCCGACTTTGACCTCAAGACCAATCTCGTCACGCTCCTCGTCAACTCGCGCTGGTCAGACCTCGCCGCCGCCATGAGTAACCGCACGATCGCCCTGGTCGACGCATTCAACCACGAACAGCGAGTGTCGCGTGCGCGCTCCAAACGCCTCTTCGTCCAGAGCCGATTGGATAGCGCCAAGATAGAGCTGCAGGGCGCAGAGGAGCGGCAACGCATCTTCTACGATCAGAACCGCTCCTGGAGAACGTCGCCACAGCTCGTGTTCGAGGAAGGACGGCTTCGCCGAAATGTCGACGTCGCCACCGACCTCTTCCTGACCTTGCAGCGTCAATTCGAGTCGGCGCGTCTCGACGAGTTCAACGACGCGGCGGAGATAACGGTCGTCGATCCAGCAGTGCCTCCGCGAAAAGCAAAGTGGCCGCGGTACTGGATCATGCTTGCGAGCTCGCTGTTCATCGGTACCCTCCTCGGCCTGTTGGCAGCCGGCAGCGCGACGATCCTCACCGATTGGCGCGGAAGAAACCCCGACACGGCGTCCGCGCTCAGCCATTCCATCGCGAC